>JAIPIM010000293.1 GCA_021734725.1 Minisyncoccota bacterium
TTCCGCTCCTCTCGCGTCATAACTACCTCCCGCTGTTACCGATAGCTTTCCTACGGCTATCGGTAGCATGACACGAAAAAACGTCGATGGCAAGCCCATCGACGCGACAAATCACATTCTTAGCTTAACACCTATGCCCTTTCGAGGTGCCCCTCCCACACCACTGAGCGTACAGATCATGTAATCCGCGGTTCGGCTGTTACTGACAGAATGAACCCAGAAGAACGAGTCCGGGCGAGCGAGTGAAGTACGTATCCGGCAGGGCCGCGCAACGCGTCCCATTCTTGCTTAGCCGCCATGCTCCCTTGCGGGTGTTGCCGACCAGCATCGTCCATTTGTGGCGAACCCCTCGCGCTTTGAGATTGCGCACCTTCGTGCGCGGCACGTGCACGATGTTGGACAGCAGCGGCGACAGTGGCCCGCCTACCCGCCGGATCTACGTGGTGCGCCTTTGCGGTAACTGGAGGACTTCCGATTGTGTTGTCCCGATCGCGCAAGCGCATCGGGGTCCCTGTGTACCCCGCCTCAAATCCGATATCTGTACGTCAGCCCGCGTCTTTGCCGCCGGCCTCCTCAAGGCGCTCTTACGTGTTGAACCTTTGCCTTGGGCTTCCCTTCGTCGTTACCTAACTGGGGCTGGACTTGCTCGTTGATCCCTCCCTCCCTTCGGCGTTACGCTTGACGCAACTTTGAAGGTTGTTTGGTCCTGGACTCCGACACCGTTCTGGTCGCGGGTAAGGCAGGCGAGCCGGCGGCGACTCAATTGGCTGCGTTCCTCCGGCCGGCCTCCGGCCTCAATCTGGCGATTGTCCCATCGCCTGGCCAAGACGGAACCGTGATCGCCCTTGCCCAAGACAAGGGCATGGCGGATTTTGGCCCGGAAGGTTACCGCCTTGAAGTGACGCCGAAAAAGGTCACCCTCTCCGCCCCGACGCAGGCTGGACTCTTCTACGCCATTCAAACGCTGCGCCAGCTCCTGCCGCCCCTGATCTTTTCCGCCCGCCCCGTGACAAATGTCGCGTGGCGAATCCCCTGTTTGACGATCAAGGACCGTCCTCGGTTCGGATGGCGCGGCTTGATGCTGGACACCGGCCACGACTTCCAGCACGTGCCGTTCATCTTCCGTTTCATCGACCTGATGGCCCTGCACAAGTTCAACATCCTGCACTGGCACATTACAGACTTGGGGACCTTTCCTCTCGAAATCAGGAACTACCCGAAACTGCAGGATCCAGCCACGCTCGGCACCCGCATGAGAGGGGAGCCCAAACGAGGAGTGAAACCCGGCCGTTATACCCAGGCCGAGGTGCGCGAGGTCGTCCAGTATGCCGCCGCGTGCCATATCACGGTCGTTCCGGAGATCGACATGCCCGGCCATTCCACGCCTGCCCTGATCGCCTATCCGCAGTTCGATTGCCCCGTGCCGCACAGGACCGGGGAATGGGACCGCTGGGAGTACTGCGTCGGCAACGAAAAGACGTACGGCTTTCTGCAGGACGTTCTATCCCAGGTTATCGAGCTGTTCCCTTCCCCGTTCATTCATATCGGCTGTGACGAGTGCCCCAAGGATCACTGGAAGAAATGTCCGGTTTGCCAGGCGAAGATGAAGGCCGAGAGCCTTCGGAACGAGAACGAACTGCAGAGTTATTTCGTCAGACGGATTGAGGAGTTCCTGAACTCCAGGGGTCGCCGCCTGATCGGCTGGGACGAGATCCTGGAAGGCGGCATCGCCCCCAACGCTGCGGTCATGGCGTGGCGCGTGGAAAAGCAAGCGGCCGCGATCGCCGCAAAGGCCGGCCATGATGTGGTCATGGCCGCGACGAGCCACCTGTACTTCGACTATCCCGAAACCACGACGCCGCTCGAAAAGGTTTACAGCTTCGAGCCGGCGCCACCTGGGCTCACCCCAGAACAGGCCCATCATATCCTTGGCGCTCAGGCCCAGATGTGGACCGATAATCATCCGACCGAGAAAGAGATCGAGCGACTGGTCTACCCGCGAGCCTGCGCCGTCTCGGAAGTGGTGTGGTCCCCGGCTGATCCCCGCGATTACTGCGGCTTCGTCCAGCGACTGTCCGTGCACGCGGAACGCCTTGCCGCGCTCGGCATCGATTTCGACACACCGGCAGGAAAGACAGGATAGCATTCCAAGCGAGTCTGAAGGACGACTGGGGAATAACAGGTTTGCATGGACGCAGTGCTTAAGGAACGATGAACCGAACAGAAGCGCGTGAAGAGGGGTTCGAACCTCCGCGTGCATACCGCTGGCGCGGCGACGTGTGACCTAAAAACGTTAGACAGGAAGCAATGACAAGCACTGGCTCAAAACTCGCTCGGAGTCGGACGATCCCCTACACACGTCGATTTTGAGACCATCGAACGTCTTGATTTCGGCAATATAGGGAGATTGGTGGGGGTCCCTGAAGAGTTGATTCAGACCTATTCAGATCGCGTCTTCGATCTCCAAAAGACGCACTGGTCGGCCCGTTTGTTTCCTGATATTGCAGAGGTCTTCACGACCCTTGCAAAACAGAACACGCTGGTTGTGGTAACGGCAAGCCAGACGGAGGCCGTGACGTGTGTGTAAGGGAAACCCATGACAGAAAGCCAACCCGACATCCTTCTGATAATTTCAGATGACCATCGTTGGTGCGATTCGGGGGCATACGGCAATAACGATGTTCACGACACGGAACCATCACCGGTGTTCCGTACCCGGTTCGTTCGGTTTGTGACGGGCGACACAAATATATCCTGAACCTCTGCCATGATTCTGAATACCGCAACGCGATCACCGGACCGGCCAGTGAGCGGCACGAGAATTCTTACTGGCAGGAATGGCTGACTGCTGCCAGAGACAACGTGCATGCGTCGTTTCTCGTTGATCGCTATCTGCACCGCCCTAAAGAAGAAGTGTACGATCTGCAGCAGGATCCATGGGAACTGGACAATCGAGTCGATGATCCTGCAATCACCGCGAAGAAGCACTCACTCGCGCAGAGCCTGATGCGATGGATGCATCAGCAGGGCGACAATGGGATCGAAACAGAAATGCGTGCTACAGACAGGCAGTCGCGATAGGATCGGAACCACACAACAAGCCGGAGGCACGCGACGGC
The DNA here is from genome assembly GCA_021734725.1 of Minisyncoccota bacterium. Taxonomy (GTDB): domain Bacteria; phylum Verrucomicrobiota; class Lentisphaeria; order Oligosphaerales; family MVZH01; genus JAIPIM01. The sequence continues at coordinate 3,120 of JAIPIM010000293.1, forward strand.
ATCACCGTCCGGGCCAACAACACCTTCGCCGGCGGCGGCACCCCCGGCGTGACCCGTCAATTCTTCCGCCTCGTCGAACCATAGAGAAGAAGTCGACCGGGGGGCGTTATACTTCAGAATGGCATGTTCTCGGGAGCCGGCATGTCCGGCGCTGCCGCGGTGGCGACCGCCCCGTCCTGTGGCTCTTCCGTCTCACTCTTGCGGCTGCCCAGAAAACGGACCCGGTCCGCGCGCACCCGCAGTCGACTCCTGTTCTGCCCTTCCTGCGTCTGCCATTGCTCAAATTGCAGGCTTCCTTCGATAAGAACGGGAGCGCCCTTTTTCAGGTACTCGGTGCAGCTCTCGGCTTGGCGCCCCCATGCTACAATATCGACAAAACACGTCCTCTCCACCACTTCTCCGGATTGGTTTTTGAACGATTCATTGGCCGCCATCCCCATTTCCGCAACGGCGGCCCCGGATGGGATATGACGCAGCTGTGGATCGCGTGTGAGGTTCCCCATCAAGACGACTTTGTTGAAACCGATCATACTGATTCCTCCCCTGTTTTCCCGGGTCCGCCCGGGGTTCGTTTTTCGTGCACCTTCTGTATGACTAAAGCCATGCGGACCGGGGGTTTCCGGAAATATTTTGTGAACGTGTGTTTTGTGAATGAGTGGGTGCGGCCGGACGGCGCGCTCCAGCAAGGGCCAATCACGAGTAGCGTCGCGATGAACCGACATGCTCCTGTCTCACGCCGCACTCGCATGATACGGTGTTGCATGAGACATCGCCCGAGACAGTGGGCATCCCGCCAGGAATGCCAACTTTCTCCGCGCATGCCTAACCAGTTCTGCCAGAACGATATGAATGGAATCCATTCAAAACATCCGTTTGTAACCGCCAACTGGCACGGCAAGTGCGTTATAGCAAGACGACTCCGGTTGGTTTGATACGACAGGATCACGAAGTTGGAGACGATATCTCGCGTCTTGAGGTTGAGTTCTTCAGGGTCCAAAGAAATCTTACTGGCCGAAAGCCAAAACGTAGCGACAATCGCCAGGTGTTATCACCTGGCGTTGTTGTTTCTACTACCCGTGGGCTTCGGGGTGCCATGTGCATGAGATCCCTCGACTTCGCTCAGTCGGTGGACGAGTACGGCGACGCTTACGGCAGACGATCCTCTCGAACATTCTGGCCTACGCGGCACCGGACTAGAAGCGTTCCAGCGCCAGGGGGTGGCCGTCGGGGGAGAGAAGCCGCATCCCGGACAACAGCGTATCCGGCGCGAGCTCTGCGGCCGCGTTTGCAATCACCGTGGCTTTCAGGCGGCAGACTACCAGGCAACCGTCCATCCGCGACGAAAGGAGCCCACCCATCGTTTCGACGGACAAGCGGCAGGGCGAGCAAACGGATTGCTGGGTCAACCGGACCACACAGGCCAACTCCTCAACGTTCCATCGGACTTCGGCCGCGTACAGGGCTTCGTCTTCCGCCGCCATACGCAGTTTCAGGCCGAAAAGCTGGTCCTGCCACGGCACAAAGCAGAGCGTCTCTTCGGCCGCGTCTTTCGCCGATCCCATTGCCCGGACGGCCTCCATGCGAAGCTGCTCGGAAATGCGGTACGCGTGTCGCGGATCGTCGGGGTGGATCACTGGAGGCCCAATTCGCGGCCGCAGATCATCTGGAGGCGGTTTCTCCCCGGCAAGCGAGTTCCACAACCGCAAACCATCATGCGCCTCCGCGTGAGACATGTCGTCCACGAACCAGCTTATGGCGTTCAGTAACACTTCCGGCAGGAGGCAGGCATTCCACAAGCACAGGGCTGACAGACCGATCACATCCCGCCCCGTCTCAAGCTCACCGGAAGTAGCGGCCGTGGTCAGCGGGCTGTACGGGGCTACCAGAAAGAGCCCGTTCGGCTCTGCGCGCAGCACGGCCAGATACATCGGCCGGCACCATGTTGTCTCGCAAACGGGAGCCAGAAGGCGAATCTGGGCCGCGGCCGTTGAGCGGTCGTCCTGGACCGGGGACGCAGAGGG
>JAIPIM010000294.1 GCA_021734725.1 Minisyncoccota bacterium
CTGGATGCCGAGGAACAAAACCAGTTTATGGAAGAGATTGGCATCCAGGAACCCGCTGCCCATCGTCTGTCACGCGCCGCCTATGAATGCCTGGGCCTGATCAGCTATTTCACGGTCGGCGACGACGAAGTCCGTGCATGGCCGGTGCGTGAGGGTGCACGCGCGCCGGAAGCGGCCGGCCGCATACACTCCGATTTGGAACGCGGATTTATCCGGGCCGAAACCATTGCGTACGACGACCTGATCGGCGCAGGTTCGGAACGTGAAGCCAAGGCCGCCAAACTCTATCAGCTGAACGGGAAAGACTACGTCGTGAAAGACGGCGACATCATGAACTTCCGATTCAATGTCTGAGTAACTATGATGCCGGACAAACAGTTACTCGCAACCATCGGCATTCTGTGTGGGTTGGGAGCCGCCTTTTTTCAGGCCTGGTCGTATTTTTTCTCTCGTCGGTTCCTCACGGAATGTCGATCCAGCTCCCGTGCGTTATTTTCCATCGCCCATGTACAGATGGGCATCTTTGCCCTGATTGGTCTGCCTTTTCTTCTGCAGGGTCCCCTGCCACCGTTTTCCGAACTGTGGTGGCCGCTGCTCGCGACAAGCGGATTTTACTTGACCGCGCAATGGCTTCTGTTCACAATTTTGAAGCGGACAGACTCGTCCGTGGTCGCACCCTTGCTCGGCCTCAAGATTCCCGCTCTTGGAATCATCTCCGTTCTTGTCTTAAACGAACCGCTCCCCGCAGCGGCTTGGACGGCAATCATCCTGTGTACGCTGGCGGCGTTCCTTGTATCTCCTCCAAAAGGGTTGCCGGAATTGGGAGCGTTATCGCTCATCCTCGTGACCTGCCTGCTGTACTGTGGCTCGGATTTACATATTCCGCGACTGGTGGCGAAAGTTCAAGAGGCCTCCCCCCTTCCCACGTTGCTGGGAGTTTCTCTTACATACATGGTGTGTGGAGCGGTCGGTCTCGTCGTTGCACTACACCAAAGAGCGTTCCAAATACGTGGCGCACAAAAATACGCGCTCCCATACTCAACAGCCTGGTTTTTAGGAATGTGCTGCCTGTTCGCCGCATTCAGTTTTGTTGGTGTCATTTTCGGAAATATGCTGCAAAGCATGCGCGGGTTTCTGTCCGTTGTAATTGGCGTCGCCATCAGCTTGGTCGGCTGGCACCACCTGGAGGCACGTCTGACCATTCGGCATTGGACGATTCGGTGCGTGGGGGCACTGTTGATGACCATCGCCATTGTTCTGTATTACTCGACCAAGCTGTAAGAAACCACGCGCCCGTAGGACGGCCCCCAAGTGAGCCACGCAATACGCCTCGTTCCTACAGAAAGTGACATCGGACGACGAGAGCGGATAACGATTCACCTTCGTTCCCGCGGCTACAGTACGCCCGCGGAGTACCCGGAAATGATCGAACAGGATGGTAATGCTCACTCTTTTTCGTAGATTAATTTTGCCGTGTCAAGTTCTTCCGGGAGTTCATCGGCACGTTCAACAAAAACATAGGGTTCGTCGTTCTTCCAGCTCCATGTTTTTCCAACGACAAAATGTTTGACCGGAAGTGGCGGCGCATCTATCTGAACGCTGTCAGAGGCAGTGCTGATGACCATGCCGGACGGTTCCTCTGCGGAGGTCAGCCTGGAGACGACACACAGTTCGGTTTCTGTCTGACAGACTTTTTGAATACTGATATCCCAACCGGCATTCGGAACGGTTACATCTATCCAAATATCGCGTTCCTGTGTCATAACACCTCCGCATCCGACAAATGCAACAGCTCCAACCATTAAAGCGGCACATGCAATGACAGCGGTACGCGTACGTCGATTCACCTTCATGTCCGTCTCCTTGCTTTACGCATCTCGAGTTAATCGATAAACTAAACCTTACAAGCTTGTATACTTTATTTACTTGCGTCCGAAAAGCAATTGACAGTACGATGCTCATTTCTATAGTAGAAGCGACGATGAAGGCTTCTTGATCTGGCTGAAATACAGGGTTTACGGATGACACGGTCCCGAAGAACACCAAGCGACGCCTCCTTGCCCAGTGACGGCATTGAGTCGCGAGTTCAGCGAGTACTTGACGACATTGATCGTCATACGGATTATGGCGGTATTTACTATTCAGTGGAACAGAGTCATCCGGTGCTAGTAGGGCGCGGAGTATGCCGGTTCTGCAGTGGATGTATTCAGCAGAATCGCTTAGGGATGTTCTGCCGCAATAACGCATGCACCGGTGCCATTCAGGGGCATGCCATCGGAGACGTTTGGTATTTTCGCTGCTGGTTGGGGTTGGACAGTATTGTCGTATCTATCGCTCCCGACAACGAGATAATTGGCGCCATCGAAGTGGGTGGCTTTTTCAGCCCTGGTGAAACAGAGAAAGCACAACAGACAATCCTCTCTCGTCTTTCCAGCGTAGACACTCATGGGGCGCTGGATGCCTTCATAAGTTCGTTGCAAGCCATGCGCGAACAGAACTTCAAACAGGTCAAGGGGATCGCTGACTTTCTACTGGAGGCGACATTTGCCGCCGGCCTGAATGATGCCAGTTCGTTTGCCGTTCGTCAGCGTGTCAACCGCCAACAACAACGTCTGGCAATCAAAGTACAGCAACTCCAGGAGGAACCTCCCACCGTCCGCGGCTTATTTTCCGGTCTCCGAGATCTGACGCATGCGCTGCAGGATCGTGATCGTCACAAGGTTATGAAGTCGCTTGATGACTTTCTTGGCCACGCACTGCTCACGTCCGGCAGTGAATTGCCAAAGGCGAAATCGGCGATCACCCTTGTACTGAGCACTCTTTTCTGCGATCAGATGATACGCGGCTCAGACTGGAAAGCCGCCCACGGCCTTTTTGAACGACGGCTTGTGGAACTCGATGGCCTTCAGGATATTGAAGAAGCCTGCTTGTGGGTGGAAGACGTGGTGTTGAAACGACTTGACGCAGAAGAGAGAGGACAGCCGAATGCGTCTTCGCAAACCATCAATGAACGAGTGGTTCAGTGGATACGCACGCACCTTCGCAAGCGTATCACGATCACGGGTGCGGCCCACGACCTCGGCATAAGTACATCTACCCTTGCCCACCGCCTCAAGGCCGAAACCGGAAAAACATTCTCGCAGCATGTAAATGCACTGCGCGTTCGTGAAGGAAAACGCCTGCTGGCGGATAGCAACCTCAGCCTGGGAGAAATCAGTTCGCGCTGTGGTTTTAATGATCACAGTTACTTTACAAAAGTCTTTCGTAAGCATATTAACCTGACACCACGCGCGTTCCGAGTCATGCTGGATCAAAGTACGAGACATCACTAATGGCGCCAACAAAAAACAAAGGCGGTCACACTGTCCCCAAAGCCCGCGTTCAGACTTTTTGTCGGGCAAAACCTCCGTTCGCGAGCAGTGGACCGCCTTCGGACAGCGGAAAGAGCCGCCGAACATTATGACCATAATTCAAGCAACTAATCCAAAAACGATTGACCGGGCAGTCCGAACAGCAGCCGAGTGTCTCCGTACCAACGGTGTGATTGCCGCTCCCACGGATACTGTGTATGGATTAATCACAGCGTGGTCAAATGAGGCTGGACGCCGCCGCATCTTTCAACTGAAACAACGGTCTAGCGAAAAACACCTGCAAATGCTGGCGAGTGATCTGGCCATGGCCGAAGCGGCCGGCCTAATGATTGACGAACGGATTACCGCCCTCGCCCACTCCTGCTGGCCGGGAGCCCTCACCATCATCGGACGTTCCCGGGAAGGGGGAACTCTCGGAGTACGCGTCCCGGATCGTAGTTTTGTTCGAGAATTGCTGAGACAGACAGGGTACCCTCTTGCCGCAACAAGCGCCAATCTGTCTGGACGCCCCCCCGCACTGACCGCGAGAGATGCAGTTCACGATTTGGCCGGCACGCCGAATTTGCTGGTGGATGGCGGATCCATCACAAACGGCCAAGCATCCACCGTCGTTTCCCTGCTGGACCAACGCCTCAGAGTCGTGAGGGAGGGAATGTATTCTGAAAGCGATCTTCTTCGTGTCTTGGGGAGGTAATACAGAAGGAAATTACGTGCAAAGCTTCAGACCATACCGAATACCGGCCTGGATTCTGCACGGTCCAAGTGTATCAACGTTTTCTCACGCAGCCATGCATAATTCAGGTTAGCAGCATATCGGGTCGAGGACCATTGCCGGAACACTAAAACTCTAAGCCCGACAGGCTACTAGTCGAGTAAACGTTTCGCTGCCGCAACAACGTCCTGCGGGTTGAACGGCTTACGCACCGCAGTATCAGCACCAGCTTCGAGAGCTTTGTCCACGTCCGCCTGCGGCAAGCCGGAAATCACTATCACCTTCAGGTCACTGTGCCCCAGAGTTTCACGGACAAACTTCAAGACCTCGATACCATCCAGCCCGGGGAGACGCAAATCAAGCAACATCAACTGGGGGCGATGTTCCGACAGCATTGCGCCAGCCTGGAAACCATCATGGACAACATTAACTTCAAACCCTTCACGCGTGAACAATCGCGCCAGATTCTCCGCCATTGCAGTGTCGTCCTCAACAATCAGGATGCCCTCGGGCTTAACCGCTTCCTTGAATTCCTCAGGGATAGGAATCCCGTGTTCCTTCATGAAGCGAACACATTCCTCAACGGGCACCCGATTATCGCCTCGACCGGGCAATTGGAAAGCATCCAGGTATCCAACCTTTATCCAGCGTAAAACCGTCCGATGACCTACCCCACAATACTTTGCAAGCTGTCCGGTCGAAAGACTTTTTTTCATTGATTCACTTCCCTCGGCATTACCACCAGAATTCAAGGATAGCCGGTGTTTAAGTATAACAGGCCTCTCTGCAGATTATGTTACCCTTTGTGGTTTCTTTTGTCAACATCTATTCCTAATAAAAACTGAAAACTAGTTCATTTTTTTGAGTAGTGCAATCTCGTCACACCTGTCGCGCTTCGGGCATTTGGCGCAATCGTGCCACACCTTTTCGGGAAAGAGATCTTTCGATACCCGCTGAAACCCTTGATGTTCGAATAATCTCGGGTGGTAGGTAAGCGCAAAGATTCGTTGTGCACCGTCGCATTCAGCTGCTTTAACGGCTGCCGAAACC
>JAIPIM010000005.1 GCA_021734725.1 Minisyncoccota bacterium
CTCTCATCTTCAGCGCCTTGGCAAGTACATGTTTCTTCAAGGTACGCGCACAGGAGTGCAAGGTCGTGATCTTCGCCTAACAAATCAGACAAGGTTTTCAGTGATTTTCGCAATCCTTTCATAACGTCCGGCCAGATACGCTGGAACATACGAATGTGGTACCAATGATACTTGACGCGCTTCCGCCACTCATGGACATTCTCGTCTGTCGGAACGGCATAAGCAACAGCAAAGGCCTTACGCCCGCGCTTATACGTGCGCTTGAATCCCTTGACCACGAGTCCGTAGCCATCTTTTTTGAGAGGCCACGTCATAATGCGCTTACCAGCCTCGTCCAGTTCCTCACGAAGACGCGCCATCACGGCAATGTTGTTTTCTCCGTGCATCCTCCGTTGGCACTCATTGGTCAGCAGCGTTCTGACCGTCTCATAAGCTGTCGTTGAGAGTTGACTTCGATCATACTGTCGCCGTAATTTCGCAAGTGTCTCAAGCATCGCCGCCGCGTCGCGCGCTTCCGCCAATTTCCGGGACTTGTCGCGGTACCAGATGTTTTCCCTGGCGTAGGCCTTTCCCAGTTCGTCGCGAACCAGACGTACTATCGCACGGATCTTTTTGAAACGTTTGCGAACCTGATGTATGCGTTCATCAATTGCAATGTCGGCTGCCTGCAATTCCGCGACCGCGCGGCCCGCCTGTTCCCGGGCCATGCGGACAACACCGCCCTCGACCGTTTCTTTGTGCTTGAACTGATAACCCAATACTCGCCATCCTGTGCTGTTTAGTTGATCAAGCGTGTGAATACATCATGGAGCGAAGCACGTTCCGCATTCAGCGTAACGCTACTGGCAGAATGTAGCCCCGAAAAGGCGATTTCCAACATTGGCGGCCGTCTCCCTTAGGAACGTCGGTATAGACGTTCCCGTTGGCAGAAAGCAACACATACCGCTCCCGCAAAGCAGAACGTCAATGTCCGAATTCCGCTTGCTGATGTTATTTCTATGACAGATTTTCCGCAAGCCTCCTGATAAGCTTGCGCGGGCGGTTATAGTATAAGCCTTATGCGAAAAGGTTTCGTATAGCCTTTATTCAAAAAGGTCTTGGCCTGTGGACTATAAAAAGATTCAAAAACTTATCGCGGAAGAATCCCTCTCGCGGCGGGTGGCCGAACTGGGCGAACAGATCACTCAGGACTATGAGCAGCGTAAGCTTAATGTCATCTGCGTACTGCACGGAGCGCTGGTGTTTGCCGCGGACCTTATCCGTGCCATTACATGCCCATTGGCATTCGATATCATTCGCGTGAGTTCATACGAAGGAAGCCAGAGTACAGGTGCCGTTAGACGAATGCTTGGCCCATCGGAAAATGTCGCGGGTACCGACTGCCTCGTTGTCGATGACATACTGGATACGGGGCTGACACTCAGCACCATCCGTTATGAGTTGCAACAATCCGGCGCGGCATCCGTCAACACGTGTGTTCTTTTGGACAAGCCGTCGCGACGGGTCCACCCCGTGGACCCAGGCTATACCGGTTTCACCATTGACGATGTCTTTGTGATAGGATACGGCCTTGACTACGAAGGACGCTTCCGGAACCTGCCCTATATCGGAACGTTGAATCAGCAAGACCAAGGATCGTAACAATGCGAGCAGCGACACTCACCGGTATTCGGGAACTGGAACTGGTCGATACCCCGCCGCCTGTCCTTACCGACCCCGAAGACGTGCGGATACGAATGAAAACAGTGGGCATCTGCGGCTCGGACGTTCACTACTACACGACTGGTCGTATTGGCAGTCAAGTAGTGCACTACCCATACATGGTCGGACACGAGGGGGCCGGTGTTGTGGAAGAGATCGGAGCCAGCGTCACCCAATTGAAGCCCGGTGACCGCGTTGCCATAGATCCCGCCGTATCCTGCCATAAGTGCGATCAATGTAGGGCCGGACGTGAGCATACTTGCCGGAATCTGAAATTCCTCGGTTGCCCGGGCCAAATGGATGGATGCCTTTGTGATGATCTGGTAATGCCGGCAAAATGCTGTTACCCCATCCCCGAAACGATGTCCATGGAAGAGGCCGCTCTTATTGAACCCCTATCCATCGGCGTCTACGCGGTGCAGCATTCCATACCGATGGCCAATGCTAAAATTGGCATCCTGGGAATGGGGCCCATCGGACTCAGCGTCATGCAAGCGGCACAGGCGGCAAATGCAGCTGCCGTTTACGCTACGGACCGTCTGGATTACAGGTGCGAAGCCGCCACCCGACATGGTGCCGAATGGACGGGCAACCCAGATCGTGTGAACATCGCTGAAAGTGTCCATGAACTCGAGGCACTGGGCCTGGATGTTGTATTCGAATGCTGCGGACAGCAGGAGGCTCTGGATCAGGCATTCGAGCTACTGAAACCGGGCGGTACAGTCATGATTGTCGGAATCCCCGAATTCGACCGCTTTTCATTCCCCGCGGATACTGCCAGGCGGCATGAATTGCGCTTGCAGCATGTGCGACGTCAGAATAATTGTGTCCAAAAAGCCATTGACCTGGTCGCCAGCGGAAAAATTCAACCCGACTTCATGGTAACACATCGCTTCGAACTCGCACAGTCCAAAACCGCATTTGACCTTGTTGATCAGTATGCCGATGGCGTCGTCAAGGCCATGATTCATTTCGATTGACAGACAATGACCACTCTCGCGAAAAACCGAAAAGCATTCCATGACTATGAAATCCTGGAAAAGTTCGAAGCCGGTATCGAACTTCAAGGCACTGAAGTGAAGTCGTGCAGGGAACGCAATATCTCACTGGCCGATGCCCACGCCCGCGTCGACGAAGACGGCGAAATTTGGGTGCGAGGCGTACATATCGCTCCGTACAAACATGGTAACCGGGAAAATCACGACCCTCGACGCCCACGAAAACTGCTGCTGCACAAACGTGAAATTCGAGACCTGAAGCAGGCTACCGAGACAAAAGGAATGACCCTGATTCCGCTGCGGTTCTATGTGAAACACCGCCGGGTGAAAGTGGAGCTCGGGCTCTGCCGGGGAAAAGCGAGACACGATAAACGTGAAACCATGAAGCGTAAGATTCACGAACAAGAAGCCAAACAGGCAATGGCCAAACACCGTTAACCGCCTGCATCAGGCATCGCGAACCAATACCAACGTGCACTTGTCAACCACCAATGCACCTCTCTGACTTCGATTTCGATTTACCTCCGGAGCTTATCGCGCAACACCCGGCACCCACCCGTGATGCTTCGCGCATGCTCGTTCTGAATCAGGTAGACGGAGCATGTACTTTCCACCCATTTTCCGTATTCCCCTCTTGCCTGCGCCCCGATGACTGCCTCGTACTGAACAACACCAAAGTAATCCCCGCCCGCCTTCTGGGATGCCGCGCGGACACTGGCGGAAACGTTGAAGCGCTGCTTCTGGAACAGCTCGGACCACTCACCTGGCACTGCCTCATGAAACCCGGACGCCGCCTGCGACCCGGTGAAACCATTAAGATCCGACATACAGACAATGCATCGTTCGAAATACGCGCCAAACGACAGGACGGCACATTCGAGATTCTGCTTCACAGCCAAGCATCAGAGGATTTCCTTCAGGCACACGGCACAATACCGCTGCCCCCGTATATCAGTCATCAAACCACGGCAGACGATTGGCAACGCTATCAAACAGTGTATGCGGCGGAACCGGGTGCCGTGGCGGCTCCCACGGCAGGCTTGCACTTCACGCCTGAAATTCTGGAGCAAGTGCGGCAAAAGGGGGTCCCGGTCGTCACCGTAACCCTGCACGTGGGCCCCGGTACGTTCCGTCCCGTCCAGGTGGAACGGATCGAGGAACACACCATGCATGAAGAACGATTCCTTCTGCCGGCAGACACAGCCGCCACGGTCAATGCCACCCGGGCGCGGGGCGGGCGGGTGATCGCCGTAGGCACCACAAGCGTACGAGTTCTGGAAACGTGCCTCGATTCCACAACTGGTCAAGTAGCGGCGCAAAAAGGCCGCACACGCCTCTTTATGCACCCACCCATGAAACCACGTGTTTGCAACGGTTTACTCACCAATTTCCACCTGCCGCGCTCAACCCTGCTTATGCTGGTTGCCACGTTCAGCACCGTGGAAGACGTCCTCAACGCCTACAAAGCGGCCATCGAAAAACGCATGCGATTCTACAGTTACGGCGATTGCATGCTGGTAGTTTAACTGTAACGAAAAGGCACCCCCCTGCTCCTCTCCGAACCGTTCAAACGGGCAATAAAATACGTCCGCCAGATGCTATTCAGACCGGCAGCGTGATTTAACAAAAGGCAAAAACGGAAAAGTTCAGTACTGAAATTAAGGCTGTATTATTGACCCCACGAAAATTTACCGATTCGAGCCGTGACGGAACTCTTGAACGAAATATATGGTGCAAACGCCCAGATCACGACTTCGCTTATCAACTACATCGAGATAAATACCGCTCCAGTCAAGGCCGGCAATGAACGGATAAAAGCCAAATATCGTGAGTATTTCACTAATTCGGAGGGAGTAAGCATACAACCTATGAACCTGGCGATTGCCGAGGAAACAATACGGTTCCGCGCGGATTACAACCTGAAAACCCCCGATGCCATCCAACTGGCTACAGCCAAATACTGCGGGGTGGATTTTGTCATCACAAACGACCGCGCATGGCAGCACATAACCGAAGTCGACATCATTCTCGTTTCCGACCTGTAAGACGGACGGGGAACTCGTACTTATTTCGGACGATCTTCCGAGCTTTCACGCGACCGATTCACGTATTCCTCCCACTCCACTGGAAGCAGGTATTTCTTCTTGGTGTTGCATTCCTTACAGCACGGCACCAGGTTGCGCCGTGTTGTCTTCCCCCCTCGTATGATCGGCACGAGATGGTCCATGGTCAAGTCACGCGGGTGAAACCGTCGGCGGCAATAATAGCATTGCCCTTTTGCCAGCACATTCTTCCACCACTGGGATTTGCGCAGTTCCCGCGCCTTGTTTTTCTCCCGACGAACGTGCTTCTCGTCAGCAGGAATAAAATAATTGTCGAGGCCGTCAGTACTCATACCCATAAACATCCATACTTACTATTCTACTTGACTATGCATCACCCTTCACTATAGTGGGGGTTGCCACTAGAACAAATTACAGCCTGCCCCGAGGTGACATGTGGCGAAAAGCAGGAGGACTATAATGGTCTTTCGTACCCCGCGTGCAAGAGAGACACTGCATATTATCCTGGCCGCCGGGATTATGATCTTTCTCCTATGCTACCGCCTCTCCATCGAACTGGTAGACCCTCTACGGAATTATTTCAAACCGCGTACCGACTTCCCCGTTGTGGATGTCCTCACAAACGCCCTCTTTGTATGGCTCGTTGTCTTGATGATACTGGCATTTCGGAATTGGCGCCACGCTGTTAAACGTGAGCAGGAATTGGAGCGCGTGCTCTCCAGCATAAGCCCGGATGTATTTATGGTCGTGACTCCGGACCGGAAGATCAGCATGATTAACGGTTCCATCGCAGCCATGTTCGGTTATCGCCCGGAGGAAGTCATCGATAAAACCACTGATACATTGTATTTCGACAGACGCAGCGACCGTGAACGATCCGGTGAAATCTTCGATTGCCTCCAAAAGTTTGGCTTTCATATCGGTTACGCTACAGGTAAACGCAAGAATGGCCAGACCTTTCCCCTGGAAATCATCACCGGCGACCTGAACGGCCACCCCGGTGCCGTTGTCCTGATCCGCGATATCACGGAACGTAAAAGAGCAGAAGAAGCACTTCATATCAGCAACCGTGAACTTCGCGAAGCTCATCAGCAAATCCGGGAAGCCCAAAAACAACTCATCCAGCAGGAACGCCTGCGGGTACTCGGGCAAATGTCCAGTTACGTGGCCCATGAATTCAATAATGCCCTCACACCGATCCTCGGATTCAGCGAATTGCTGACGAAACGACCGGACATCCTGCAAAATACAGAAGCAGCCACCGAATACCTTGCGGATATTCGCACTGCCGCACAAGATGCCGCCGCCATCATTAGGCGATTAAGCGACTTCTATCGCACAAAAGACCAGGAAGACGTCGGCCCCATCGATCTGGACACCACCATCCGGGAGGCAATTTCCGTATGCCGCCCCAAGTGGAAAGTCGAAGCAGAAGCCACCGAACGAAAAATCCAGGTCATTACTGACTTCGCCGAACTTCCTCCTCTGCATTATAACAGAGAAGAAATACACGAGGTGATCACTAATCTTATTTTCAATGCAGTCGATGCCATGCCCGATGGCGGAACCATTAACATCCGCACATTCACCAAACACGATAAGGCCGTCATACAGGTGTCCGATACCGGCACGGGGATGAGACTCGACACACGGGAACGGTGCTTCGAACCTTTCTTCACGGAAAAAGGTGCGGAAGGAACGGGCTTGGGATTGACCATTGTGGCAAACATTGTCCACCGCCTGCATGGTACCATTGACATCACAACCGCGGAGAACAAGGGGACGGAATTCCGTATCCGCCTGCCACTGAGCAATGCACCCACCACACCCCTCAAGGACATGCCCCCCGAAGGCGTATCCGTGTTCGAACCGTTGTCCATACTCGTTGTCGATGATGAACCTTTGGTGGGCAAGGTCGTGGCCGCACAATTAACGGAAAGCGGCCACACCGTGCAAATCGCACGCAACGGCACCGAAGCACTGAACTTGTTTCATAAGAACACCTACGATATGGTCATTACAGACTGGGCGATGCCCGAAATGAATGGTAAACAAGTGGGACAGAAAATCAAAGCGATTGCCCCGGAAATGCCAGTAATCCTGATGTCCGGGGTCGATTCTGAGAGTGCGGAAACCATTTCCGCAAAGAATAGCGGCGTAGATTTTATTCTGAAAAAACCCATTACTCGCGATATCCTCCTCAAAGCCGTTCTGCGAGCCAACGCCCGTCGCCCAACCAAGGTTAACACAACAGATTACTGATGGGTGCGGAATTGACTGCCGGAATCTATTGCCTCCTGATCCGCCTTACACGTCAGCAAAAGCTCACCTACGGCAACCGCCGACGTACGTTCAAAGCAGGTTATTACGCCTACGTCGGCAGCGCCATGGGAGGCCTTCACGGACGCTTGACACGCCATCTCCAGAAAGACCGCCCGGGCCACTGGCATATCGACCACTTGCTTAACGCCGGCGTCGTAGTTGATGCACAATTACGCTTCAGCAGAAACAAGCAGGAGGAGTGCGCGCTCGCTCAAGAGGTGGCGAACTGGGCCGATGCGGAACTCATCCAGGGCTTCGGTTGCTCCGACTGTACATGCAGTAGCCATCTGGCCTTCTTCGCTAAACGCCCACGCCAGTCTCTGCTCGCCGACGACGTACTTGCGGCACTCACTCAAATGTATGATTACATGCAGCAGACCTATGAAGACCACACGCAACGGACACGCTCCCCTTTCCACACACTGGTTGCCTGTATTCTGTCGCTACGCACGCAAGATCCGGTAACGGACGCGGCCGCCGCACGCCTGTTCGCAAAATTCCCAAACCCGGAAGATTACCAACCCAACCGGGAAGAACAGATCGCTTCGTTGATTTTCCCAGTCGGCATGTATCGTCGAAAAGCCGCCAACCTTGTCCGCATTGCCGGGATTATTCAAAACCGGTATGCCGGCGTCGTCCCAAAAACCATTGCCCAACTGACGTCGTTGCCTGGAGTCGGACGCAAAACTGCCAACCTCGTACGCTCGTTCGCCTTCCGTCTACCCGCCGTGTGCGTGGATACACATGTGCACCGCATCACAAACCGCTGGGGTCTTGTCCGTACCAAAACACCGGAAGAGACAGAAGAGGAGTTACGGCGTATCCTGCCGCAGCGTTTTTGGATAGTTACTAATCCATACCTTGTCCAACACGGCCAGACGATCTGCAGACCCATGACTCCAAAATGCTCTCAATGCCCTCTTCGGGCGGGGTGCAGGTATGACCATCTCATGGCTGAAAACCAGATTCTGAAGTCCCTCCCAGGGCCCCCCAAACACCCATCGTTAAACAGATTCGCAAGAACCTGAAACAACGATTGCCAGCGCACTCCTGTATTTGCAAAAATGACGTGCGAGATGTAGCGTATGGTAAAGGCTATGGCAATCCACGGGGGGTGCTTATCCTCATCGACAGCCTATACGTATAGGTCACGCGCGGGTTGGAGATGTTCAAAGGAAAGGGAAGAACAATGCCAGACATCTATTATTACCTCTCAACAATGCCCGAAGCACTCATTGCATCCATGCTGCCCCCGGAAGAATTCGGCACGTACCTGGCAGTGGGCACGGAAAAGAGATCACGCGGCCAGGCCATGCATTTTACGGTCGCCGCACCCTTTGCCACGGAATGGTTCGACTTCAAACGTGCCGAGGCGGCATGCACGCCGCATGATGACGGCACCCCGAAACACTCCGTCTATCTCGCGGTCTACCGTGTGCTGGAACATGTCCCGCTGAGTGCCATCGGTGATCTCTTCCTGAGCACCGACGACGGACGCGTCTTGCGGCTCGAAAAAGCATCGCCTCCCGCGACATTCGCAAAAGACTTCTACCTGTATGTCGAAATCTGCCCGACACAGCCCCTGATCGCCAGCACCCTCAACCCACTGGAGTTTTGTGACTTTATCACGGATGAACAAAACCCGATCCATCTGCCCAAGCTGTGTTTTGTCGACATCAAGACCGAGCCCTGGCTGGAAGTGCCGGAAGGAACAGTCGGAGGTCACCGAACAGGTCGTGAAGTCGGTCACGTACGGTCGTGTTTGAGGCAACTTGAGGCATCCAGCGAGAAACTGACAAAGACGGTGGATCGAACACATACAATCCAAAGCTGGAACATGCAAATCAAGAACGGCTTTTTCGTTGGAAATGGCGACACTGTCCTCTTCTATCCATTCCCGGATCGAGACACCCTCGAGCGCGACTGCCACGATTGGTGGAGGTCCGCCGCAAAATAGCCGAGCCCCCCCCAGCGGTCTTCTTCAATACACGGGGGGGCGTCTCGAGAGATGCGGAAGCAGAAGATCCGGGTGGCTGACATTTAAACCGCGTCCAACGCACGTTCCTTTTCATAAGACATCCAGCCTACAACACCTCCCACCCCCGCGCCTCAGCCACTCGTCGCAGACCGGGCTTGGGTTGCACGGCCACTGCCCGGGACACCGCCTCGAGAAGTGGTATATCGCTTGACGAATCGCCGTAAGCTACGCAGTCACCCAAGCGATCCCCCATCTCTCCACAAAGGTGCTCCGCAAGCAAACACTTGGTGACACCGTACGGGTGGCGCCGAGGCGGTCGCGCGGTAAAACGACCGTCTTCAGTGTGACACGCCGTGGCACATACGCGTTCAATATGCAACCGTGGCGCGACGACCTTCGCAATGCAGTCAAGAGTACCGGTAAGCAGAACAGTGACGTCTCCGGCGGCGGCATGCTCACAAAGCCTCTTCACCATCGGTTGATACAACCGTGCCACCAAACATTCATCAACAAAAAGAGCTGCCGCCTTCTCAACGGCTCCAACGGAGAGACCGCAAAGATAGGCCTTGTTTTTCTTCCAGACATCCCAACCGTAGCACACTCCCCAGCGCAGTGGGAAAAGACTGAATGCCAGGACTTGACGCGACCCCATCATGCGACGCCGCAAGAGCCACCGGAAAAACAGTTTTTCCGAACTACACCCGTCAAGGAGTGTGCCGTCAAAATCAACAAACGTAAGCGACATTCGTTTGGTCCCCGGCAAACAGGGGTTCTTCACGGAAATCTGTGCAGCCGAGATTTTTTCGACACGCTTCTGGTGCACACCATATAAAACCCCATTCTTTCGCATGGCGTCCACTTTACCGTGGGCCGGACATCAACGTTGCGCTTTCGACGCGGACCCATGTCCGCGCAGTGCGGCGAACAAACCATCCTCCTGCAGTGCAAACTCAAGAATAACAGGAAGTCCGCGGGCAACACAAAGAGCAACGGTGACATAGACCAGGACTTCTTTAACCAGCTCCAAAGGGACATGCCATCGGATATAGAACGCGGGGTACAAGAATTCCCATGGCTGTATCATGAATATGTAACCGAACGCTGTCCCTTTGAGCACAGCATAGAATATCCGCATAAAGCGACCGGCCACCAGAAATTTTCCAATCTGTGACGTCATCATCCCGAAAGGCGTCTCCCCTCGGGACGCACCATGTGCACGAACGGAGTCTACCAGAAACCCACGTGTTACGAACACAATGGCCACCCAGACCGGTATCACATTCAAGTCCGCCAGTACCAGCCATAAGACGTTCTCCACAATGCGGTCCACGGCAATGTCGAAAATGGCACCAAACAGCGATTCCTCATGACGCTTCCGGGCAACGTAGCCGTCGATCCCGTCCAGGATAAAAATCACCACGAGTAACGGGAAGTTGGCAAGCTGCCAAAGAGACCCTTCCTGGTAAGCCATGCCAACGAGGACGTACAACAAAATAAAGCGCACGAGTGTAATTCCATTCGCCATGGATCATAGCCCCCAAAGTTTTTGTGCCCGGCAAGCTGTGGACAGCCGGAACGATGATTCCGGCACACTCCCTTCGCGTTGAGTCTCTGTACAACAGTAACGGGTCTGCACGGTACACGCAACTACTTACCCCGTAAGTGAAACACGATAAT
Organism: Minisyncoccota bacterium; assembly: GCA_021734725.1. GTDB lineage: Bacteria > Verrucomicrobiota > Lentisphaeria > Oligosphaerales > MVZH01 > JAIPIM01. Next base: position 10,740 of record JAIPIM010000005.1, read on the forward strand.
TGAAAAACTCCTTGCTTGACATTCCAGAAACAATGTTTATCGTGTTAATAGAATTTGCATTTGGGGTCCCGCAGAGCATCTTCCCCCCCGCTCAAAAGAGCCTGTGGGACCCCTTTTCTTTCCCGCTTGCCAAGCCCACCAGCTGTACGCCCCCCGTGTCTCCCCAGAATCGCACCTTGCCCGAGGACAACCCCACGTTGGCAATCACAGTCCCCATGCATCGGGGAAACCGCAGGTGCGCTCGCTGTCGCCCGCCGCAAACGACCCGAACTGCCGTCATGCCAGTCGCGCCTGAATCTATGTAAACCCATACGTTTCCCATCCGGGAACGTGATGAGATCGTTGTAAGCGTAGAGTGTGACAATCGCCACTGTGCAACACCGGCCTCCCGAGAACCGCAAAACATTCCCCATTCCCTGGCCACAAAAGTCCGGTGCCGCGGAGACCCTGTACACATCGAAGACACTGTTGACACTTCCCCCGCGGATGGGAAGTAGAGTGTCTCCGCTCCTCCGGTACGAACATAACACGCCTGCGTATCCCGTGCCCAATCACCCGACTCCGGTGTCGCCGCTATGCCAAGCCAGCGGTCTCCGTTCATTTTCAACCAATCAGCGGTCTGCCAGGCAAGTCGGCGATTGCCGGGGTGGAAAACAATCGGCACGCCTCTCCGCATGTTCTGAAGAACCACCACCGGATTTCTGCTGCCGTCACCGCATAGAACGGTAACTTGGGGTTCCCGGTGGTGAGCAACCCCCGCCGCCATCACAAAAAGCAACGCACACACACCAATGCCGGAAGCAAGGCGCCAGCGATGCGGTAAACGAGGCAAGAGAAGAACTGTCAAAAAACCATAATACAATAAAACAATGCATCGAGGCGGCTGGGGTATGGCAAGCGATGCCCCGGGCAAGACGCCCAACTCGACGACACCTCGAATAGCTTGGAGGAAACCGTTCAGAACAAACGCCATCATCCCATCCAGCCAGCCGAAACCGAGCAGTCCGAAAAACAACTTGAAGCCGGCGGCACAAAGCCCGAGCCAGGCAAGCAAGGATACCCCTACGTTGACGACCGTTGCGATTGGAATGAAAAGAGAGTTGCTCCACGCAACCAATCCCGCACTCCCAAGCCAGGCAAGCATGCTGGCGCTTACTAACTGAAGAGCACGCCGATGAACCCAGTGCAGTGTCCAGCCATGGGGATGCCGATTTCGCAAGGGCACCCATTGACCTTTTTCATGAACCGCACCAATCGCTCCGGAAACAACATCCCATCCCAAGACCAGAACGGAAACAATGATAAAGGAAAACTGGAATCCCGGCCGAAAAACATTCAACGGGTTTATCGTTAAAAGTAGAAGCGCCGCCAAGCCTATGGCATTGACGGGAGTAACAGGCCTGAGCAGAGCCTTGGCAAAAGACCAAACAGCGATCATTATCCAAGCTCTAAGCGCGGATGGTGCCCCGCCGGTGGCCATCACATACAGTGCAAGCACTACCGGAAGAAGTACATACCGCCATCGATAGGGCACGCGAGAACATTTCAGCACCGTCAGCAAAGCAACGCTCACAATACCGACATGCAGGCCGCTGATGGCAAACACGTGTACGGCACCGCTGCGGATAAACCGCTGCCGTGTTTCCCGGTCAAGCCCTTCGCGAAAGCCAAGGGTCATAGCAGCCGCAATACGAGCACTGCTTTCGTTTCCCAATCGCCGGATCAAGCAGTCGACCGCTCGTGTACGCAGAGCATAGAGAATGCTGGCAACCCGTCGCCACCCATGCACACAGTCTCCTGACATCACGGCATCGGCCACGAATTCGTGCACGATACCCCGACTGCGCAAATACAAGCGGTAGTCAAACGACCCGGGCAATGGAGTTTTCCGCACAAGCCGGAAGCAGCCGTCAGCTTCGATGTTTCGGCCATAAACCAATTCGCCGGCGCGCGCACTGCGCATCAGTACCTTCCCGTAACAAGGGTGCCACTCCTCGCTTCCACCGGCGCGGACAGCAGACAGTCGGACGGATACTTTCCCGCGGTCGGTCAGCCACGGAAGGTCATCACCATAGTATCCGTGGGACAGCACCACGCCTCGAATGGACGCCCTGCATTCAGCCCTCGGCAAAACCCGCACATACGTCCGCCGGGGAGCCCACACATGCAGTGTAGCCAACACAAGCCCCGCACCGAAGAAAACAGAAAGAAAACGGTCGCGGGGATGAGACACTGACCACAGGAAGAACACCGCAATGATTGAAACAGGAACAATAAAATACCATGCAACGTCCTGGAGCGTCGGCAACGCAACGGTGAGCACGCCCAGGAGAAGCCAAAGTGCGGCAAGCACGGGACGGTACACACAAACATGAACCTGCGGCAGACAGCGTCCGCAACTACGGAGCAGCGGGTACATCGTCGTCTTCCTCAGGCGAAGATGGCCCCCGCGTCTCTCGCAGTTCCCGCGCCTCCTCGGGAGTCAGTTCCTCAACCTTTCGAATCTGCTCCCGAAGATACCGTTCCGGCTTGGGTTCCGCCAAGACAATGTCGCCATGCTCTGCATCACGCGACAACAACATGCCATACTTGACCGTACCGTCAGTGAGCTCGACCTTGGTGTCAAGCACCCACATTTTAAGAACCGCGGTGGTCGTTTCACCGGCTTTGATGGTGAGACGCTCCTCATGCTCACCGCCATTCGGGTGGGTGATCCGAACATCATGCGCGCCTACGCGCAAACCTGGAAGCTGGAACGCTTCGGAAAGATTCCTATCACGGTCTTCCGCCGCCACCGTTATGCCCTTCAATAAACCATTGACATACACATGACAACCCGCCGGAATTGTTATCACGCGCATCGCGCCGAACGCAGGCGCCAGATCCACGTGTACCGTTTCCCCGCGAATATCGCTCACTTCCACCGGCTTCGTTATGCTCGTGTATCCGTAGCTGAGAAATCTCAACTCATGCCGGCCGGGTGGAAGCTGCTCTATCGTCAACGGCGTCTGCCCCAGTATTTGCGTGCCATGTACGACCGTCGCTCCGGGCGGTTCGGATGTAATACGAACAGCACCTGGTTTCAAGCGCAATTCGTACGGTTCATCAGGCAACATCCCCGGATTGTAAATCTGCCGAACCAATTCTTCGTAACCAGGACTTGCAAGCGTAATTTTATGGCGCCCAGGCGCAACGTCGCGCACCACAACGGGAGACACACCAACCGGCTGGTCATCAAAGGCAACGGACGCACCGGGAGGGTCCGTTTTTATAATCACCGTAGCGGGGGCCCCTTGTTCGTCTGCCTCCACCGGCTCTTCCGCGGAAGGGTCCTCCACCTCGGTGACTTCCGCCGGAGTAAACGTCTCACCGGGCTCTGCCACATCTGCCGGCGAGGGCTCCTCCGGTATTACCACGGAATCCTTCGGTACAATCTCTTCAGATCCGGCTTCACGTTGAGAAGGGGCAACCGCGGACGGCGCCAAAAAAGCAATGTACAGAAACCAGGCAAGAGCGCCGAGGACCGCAACCAAAAGCAGGACGTGCAGCCAAGGGAACCCTTCACTCATGCCTTCTATATCAGTCTCGTCCCGCGGTGGCTCGATACCACCCGGTTCGTCGCTTTTCAGATCCTCACGCCACTGCTCACCCGCTGCCTGAGCGGCGCCGGCAGACTCCACCCTGTGCGTACCGCCGGCTTCTCCGCCTGCCGATGCACCAATATCCATGACGTGCGCCGCGTCGGTAAACAGAAACACCTGCCCGCTTACGCCAATGCGGTCACCGGGCATTACCTGCCGCCGCTGACCGGCCAGTTCGCCATTCACACGAACCCCGTTGGTACTGCCCAAATCCTCCACATACCACGAATCGTCTTCCTTGTACAAACGGCAGTGATGGCGGGACACACCATCCTCATCCAAGTGCAAATCATTGTCGGATGACCGCCCAATGCTGAATCCTTCTTCACCAACTTCAACGGTACGCCCACGCAGGCGCCCCTTGAGAAAGCGCAACTTCATGTCCATAGAAACGGCCTCCTGTGCTTGAAACATGTGAACTTATGTTTACTGGAGATACAGTATGATACATGATTCTCTACTGTCGTACCTGGATGCGTTTTTTCAATACCCAACGCGTTTCCCCCTATGATTGACCTGCATACGCACAGCACAGCCTCCGACGGCACTTGCACGCCCACTGAAATTGTGACACGTTCCCAGCACCTGAAGCTGACAGCCGTGGCGCTGACAGACCACGATACAGTGCGTGGATGCAGTGAATTCATGGAAGCCGGCGGGCACAGCAGTACGCTGACCATCCCGGGAGTTGAGATCGCCTGCAGCTGGTATCAAACATCAATCCACATTGTCGGTCTATTCATCAAACCCGACACTCCCGAACTTGCCAGCATGCTCAAACGCATAAGAGCCGCCCGTGACAACCGCAACACGGAACTCCTTCAGCGACTTAAGAACCTCGGACTACAGGTCAGCCCCGAGGAACTGCAAGCCGCGGCCGGAGGAGGCGTCCCGGGACGCCCGCACATTGCCCGTGTGCTCGTCAGCAAGGGATACTGCAGTACGCTTCGCGACGCATTCAACAAGTATATCGGACGCACGAGTCCCGCTTACGTACGTCGTTACCTGCCGTTGCCCGCGGAGGGAATTGCGACCATTAAACGTGCGGCCGGCGTAACCGTGTGGGCACACCCGCTGGGAGGACAAACCACAGCCAACGCAGCCCGTATTCGCCAAGTCGCCAAACAGCTCAAATCACAGGGATTGGACGGTATGGAAGTCCGTTACTGTGACTACACCCCACATCAGGTGAACATTGCTGAAAAGATCGCCGGGGAATTGGACCTTCTGCGCAGCGGCGGCTCCGACTTTCACGGCGTGAACATGGCCGGCGTTAAGCTGGGAAAAGGATACGGAGATCTCAATGTCCCGGATGATTTCCTGCAACCTCTGCAGGAACGCGCCGCCAGGTATGCGCACTGACGCGTGTCATCCCCACGCTGTATCCACATGCCGGAAACCGGCAACCCTCAGTCGCTGTCAGGCCCGTCGGTTTTGCGCACGGCACATGCATCGATAAGCGGCAGACCGGTCGCTTCGAGTACATCACAAAAGTCGGCGGGGAGCGGCGCGCGGTATTCCCGCATGACACCACTCGCGGGATGAGGAAATGTCAGCTTCCATGCATGCAGCATCTGCCGGGGGACAGAAACGGCAAAGTCCCGTTGCTTTCCGCCATAAAGGGCGTCTCCCAGAACAGGATGATTCAGATGCGCAAAATGAACACGTATCTGGTGGGTCCTGCCGGTCTCGATACGAATCTCGAGAAGACTTACCTGACCAGTACCCGCCAACACACGGTAATGCGTCACCGCGCGCTTGCCGTTCACGTCAACGACAGCCATCTTCTTACGATTTCTGGGGTTACGGCCAATCTTCCCGTCCATGGTCCCGGTAACGGAGCCAAACTCCCCCAAAACCACTGCAAGATACGTTTTCTCGACCTCGCGGGCCTTCCAGACCTCTTTCAAGCGCCTGCGGGCTGTTAGATTCTTGGCAACAACCAGCACCCCCGAAGTATCCCGGTCCAACCGATGCACAATCCCGGGACGCAGCGTCTTATCCACCATCCCCCCAAAGGCCTCCCGATCATGGTGCAAGAGACCGTGAACAAGAGTCCCTTCGCGAATCGTATCGGTTGGATGAACTACGAGTCCCGAAGGTTTGTTCAGCACAAGTACATCATCGTCTTCATATATGACATCCAGGGAAAGCGGTTCAGGACGGAGTGTGTGGTCCTCTGGAGGCGGCCAGACAATTGTCACCGAATCACCCGCCGATATACGCGTCGCCGGACGCGATAAGTCGCCGTTCACTCGAACACGCTGCTCCCGAATACAACTCTGCAGAAAGGAACGGGAATGTTCAGGAAACGACGCGGCCAGAAAGCGATCCAGTCGCTCCCCGTCGAAAGACACAGGAACGTCAACTTGCTCCCTGCCTGACACCGCTCCCCTGTCAGCCTCACAGCACATCAGTCACCCCGATCCTTCCCCCAGCCGAGAACAATGAACAACACTATCCCCGCCGGAACAAGAAATGCGCATATCACCTGTGCGGGTGTCAAAGGCCCAACATACCGACTGTAGTCTCCACGCCCGAACTCCACAAAGAACCGACCCAAACCGTACACGGTCAGGTAAGCGGCAACAACCTGCCCGCGAACACGCACGTAGCGGGCGGCAAAGAGTAAACAGCCAAACACGGCAAGGTTCATTGCGGATGCCACCAACTGAATAGGGAATACAGCATACGCACGTCCAGGATACTGCACCGAACATGCGCCCGTCCAGGGCCATCCGTAACAACAGCCGTTGAGAAAACAACCAATTCGCCCCACCGCATGTCCGAGCGGAACTGCCATGATGAAAAGATCGCCCATCCGGAGCACACTCAATGACTTGATCATGCACGCCAGAATAATGGCCAGACCACCCCCAAAAAAGCCGCCATAGTATACCAGACCACCATGATCGATCCGCACAATCTCCCATAAGTGTCCCTGAAACTGCTGCCAGTTCTGCACTACATACAGCAGTCGTGCACCTCCTATTCCCCCAAGCATCGCCCAAAAAACAACATCGGCAACATCGTCGCGGTCTACACCCCATCGCGGAGCGCGCCAATTGACAAAACCGAATCCAAGTAAAAACCCCAAGGCAACGCATATGCCATACCATCGCACGGTCAACGGCCCAACTTCAAACGCAATGGGATCCACGGTTCTACGCCTTCACATCGTTGAAAACTTAAGAGTCATTGCTGCAAACCTTGTACAAAACCGTTCAACTCCGGTGCGAGACAAGGGCTTGACGCAGCACAAAGTACGGCCCGAGACCTTATGGCATGTCCTCTGGCTGAGCGCCGGTTCTAATACGTGCCGCCGTCTTCCCCGTCAACGGACGCTACACCGAATGACCTCCCGATGCGCCAGACAACCGCCAGGAGGTAGAGAATGAATCCTCCGACAAAAAACATATTGAAATCAGCCCACGGCAGATTTAGAGAGGCATACACGGTTGCCACAACGAGCGGCGGAATACCGGCATAAAAATAGAACGTCAGCACTCCGCGGAAACCGCCGGCCGCCAGCGGACTCTTCATTACATAAGGAATCAGCGCAAAAACAAACGTGTAAAAAAGAACCTGAACGACAACCCGCAATCCGCCACTTAATACAAGTGCCGGCAACGCTCGCACAAGCCACTTACGGCTGCTTTCGGAAAGTTCCTCACCCTGGAAGCGCACACCGTCCGGCCACCAGTTATCAACTTCAAGCACCCCCATTATTTTGCCTTCGGTAAAAAGCGCTGTCGAACGAATCTCGTCAGCCCCTTCCAAGCGTACCCAGGCGTAGACACCGTCAGGAGAAATCCATACCCCCCGGTCCTCAGGCCCCAACCGAAGCGGCGGCGGAAAGGCTGTGTCACTACCGGCAAAATCTATGCGCCACTGACGATGCCGCGTAGTATATGGAAGCTCTTCCGGGTGCTCCCACCCCAATCTTCCATCCTTCACCCATACGGCACCAACCTGATCTTGAAACCAGCCCGACCAATCTGTTACCGCACGCAGCAGACGCGGTATCTCAGCCCCCGCAATGACCATTCCACAGACAAAAGCCAGCCCAACCAAAATCCGTAACGCTCTCGACAACTTGTCCTGTGAGAGCACAAGAAGAAACTGGGGCTGAAAAAACAGAATACCAAAAACACCGCGCAGACTTGCTGACGAATGAGGCGCCGCCGCTCTATCGAATGCTTCCCCGTTTGTATGTCCACTCTCACTCATGTATGCACTATCCAAGATGTTTTCAAAACGTCTAATGAAGTAATCACGTATGCCCCGAAACTAACGCCTGTTACACCTCCCGCCGTTTGGATTTGTTCGCTGTCTCTTTCTTGAGAACACGTAACGACGGCTCAACGGCGGCAAATGGCTCCGGTTCCAGATGATCGATGAACAACACACCGTCAAGATGATCGATTTCGTGCTGGAGACAGCGCGCCAACATACCACTGCACTCAGCGCACATTGTTTCACCATTTAGCAGCTGTGCACGAAGAACGATTGAAACGGGACGAACAACAGGTCCGTAAATGCCGGGTAAACTCAGGCACCCCTCCTCAAGCTCAGCAGTCTGCTTGCCCAGCGATACAATCTCCGGATTAACCAAGGCCAAAGGCATTCGAGCCCACAACATGCGTTCGCCAGGCGACGCTGTCGGAGGAATGTCAGCGTCCGGCTGATTCGTTGCAAGCGTGATCAACCGTATGTTCCGCCCTACCTGCGGAGCCGCCAATCCAATGCCATCCTCCTCTGTCATGGCACCCGCCATGGCCGCGGCAAAACGGCGTAACTCCGGCGTCACCAGCTCAACCGGCTTCGAACGCCGACGTAAGACAGGTTCGTCGTAGTAACACACCTCGAGCGTCTCGGCAAGAGTATCCTGCTTTCCCTTGAATAATCCACCAAAATTCATCATTCATTGCCTCGTTCTTCGGAACCGCCACGCATCACTCGATGGAACGCCTACTATACCATCCGTTGAACGCGCCACCAACACCGGATTCGCCCCGATTAACGAAAACAAGCGACCCCGGTAATCTCGGTCACAAATGAAACCCTTAATCACCGCCGTGCAATGTCTGACAGCCGCCACGCAGAAAAGTTCACCCCGCGACACTGCTCGCCAGGGTCATTGCGTTCTAAAACCGGGATGGCCTTGAATAACCACTATCCAATCAAGGAATCTCCAAATTCCAAGTAGAGAAGCTCGCGGTGGTCATCGCTCGCTCCGCCATTGCCTCTCGATCCTTGATTATTGGTGAGTACTTGTTGGATAGTGATATTGAGTGGACTCAATAGTGAATCGGAAAGGAACCGCCCTGACAGATCGCTATGAGCCCCGAGGCAGCGCCCGCCGAATGGCCTCTCCAAGGTCCTGCATGCGCCCCTCTCCGTACTCGCCGGCTGGCCAGTTAAAATGAAATTCATCCCCGGGATTGCGCGGAATGACGTGAAAATGAACATGGGGAACGACCTGGTGAGCAACTCGCCCGTTATTCTGCAGAACATTTACGCCTTCGCACCCCGTCACGTCCCGCACTGCGTTGACGAGTGCAGGCAGATGACGTAAAAGGGCTCCGGCCTCCTCCGCGGGCATGGCGTCCAGTGTCTCATAGTGCGCCCGTGGAATCAACAAGACATGCCCTTCAGCCAGCGGTCCGATGTCCATGAAAGCAAAGGCGACGTCTGTGTCAAGGATCTTTTCACAGGGAATCTCGCCAGCAACAATCTTACAGAAAATACAATCAGCCATTGCGCGTCCTCCAACGTCTTAGTTCCAACCTTCCCGGACAGGTTGCCGTTCACGTTCTAAAACAAGATACGGTCACGCCGGCTGGCATGCAAGACCTCGTGCAAAAGGCATGCGATATTCCCTATCTTGATTAAGCTATATGTATGATTATAATAACGTCATACCTGAGACATTTTGTGTGCCTGTTAGCGATTTTTCCCATTTTTCCGTTGGCTTCCCATCTTTTGAGAGCTTCGTAAATGTCACGTAATACTCCCGAAATCTTGGCACCGGCAGGTGACTTCGCGTCACTGACGGCAGCCATCCAAGGAGGATGCAACGCGGTCTATTTCGGGCTCAGACAATTCAATATGCGCGCCGCCGCAACAAATTTCGAGCTACATGATCTCCCAACCATACGTTCCACATGCACCGCGCATAACGTTCGCAATTACCTCACCCTGAACACCATTGTCTTCGATCATGAAATCGACGAGCTTCATCGAACGATCGCCGAAGCTCGACACTGGGTGGACGCGGTCATCTGCTGGGATCCCGCCGTTATACAAGCTTGCACCATACACACAATCCCCGTACACATATCCACGCAGGCCTCCGTCTCCAACACCCATGCAGCCCAGTTTTATGCTGGCCTGGGTGCACAGCGCATCATGGCTGCCCGTGAATGCTCGCTGGATGCCATTCGCAACATGACGGAAAGCGTACTCGCGGAGATCGAAGTCTTCGCCCACGGTGCCATGTGCGTAGGTGTTTCAGGACGCTGCTTCCTCTCCGAATTCACCTTCGGAAAATCCGCGAATCGCGGCGAATGCCTACAGAACTGCAGGCGCCGTTACGTGATCAGAGACGACGAGGAAGGCGTTGAACTTGAACTCGGCAATCAATACCTGCTGTCAGCAAAAGACCTGTGCACCATTCCGTTCCTGGAGCAACTTCTGGATACTGGTATTCACTCCCTTAAAATCGAGGGACGCGGCAAGGGCCCCCATTATGTCCGTACCGTAACCGCATGCTATCGCGAGGCAGTGGAGGCGTACAGCAAGGGACAGCTGGATAAAACACTGAAAAAGGAACTGGTGAGACGGCTGCGTACCGTATACAACCGCGATTTCTCGAGCGGTTTCTACCTCGGCCAACCAATGAACGAATTCACCGATACAGCCGGCAGTAAAGCCACGCTTCGAAAACAGTTCGTCGGCAAAGTAACCAATTACTACAAGAAACCGCGAATAGCGGAAGTGCACGTGCAGGATACGACGTTCGCAAAAGGAGACACGCTGCTGTTTGAAGGTCCTACAACAGGCGCCGTAGAAGTTGCAGTTGCCAGTTTCCGCCAAAACGATACCCCCGCAACCCAGGCCGAACGGGGGTCCGTTACCCTTCACGTCCCCGAAACACTGCGCCGAAACGACAAAGTATACAGGCTGACGGTATTGTAATGCGGTTCTCCGGGCCGCAATTCGGCGCACCGTGCATGCTGTGACAACGATATGACAGAGACTTGCAACAGGTGTCAAACCCTGTTTTTATCTGCTTCTCCCCGCGTCGCTTTCACCTTTCTGCCAAGCGTCTTAAGTAACCGCTCGGGACTGACAGGTTTCTGCAGTACACCATCCAATCCTAATGCCGTGTAGTCCGTACTCGCCGCCAGGTCGTCGCCCACGGAACTCAGCATAAAAACGGGGGGTGCCGCCCCCAGCGCACGAACTTCCTTAACAAAATTCACGCCTGCATCAACCTCCTCCATCATGAGATCGACCAAAATGGCATCCGGTTTGCGCTTCTTGTATATACGCAGTCCCTCCTCGGCACTGCCGGCTTCCTCCATGGCATATCCGTTATTCTCGAGAACCAACCGCACTGAGTCCGTAAAATCAGCATCGTCATCAATGCACAAAATCAAAGGGTTATCGTTCGCCATGATCAAACACTCCTGCTTATGATTTTTCCCGGCGGGCCAACAACTCGCCTTCAGCATCATAAAGCTCCACTGTAAGCGGCATCTTGCCAAGAGCATGCGTCGCGCATGACAGGCACGGATCATAGGCGCGAATGGCCACTTCAATGTTGTTCAACAAAGCCTCCGTTATCTCGTGTCCGGACAAATAGTCCTTCGCCACCCCCTGCACTGCACGGTTCATTGGGATATTGTTGTTGGTCGTCGACACGATCAGATTCGCCTTGACAACCTGGTCGTGCTCATCAACTTCATAATGGTGAAAAAGCGTTCCCCGGGGGGCCTCCAGAAGTCCGATGCCCACACGCCGCCGCTCACCCCGAGTCACCAGGTCATCCCCCTGCAAATCAGAATCATGCAACAGATGACGGATCTTTTCGGCACAATGAAGGACTTCGATCATGCGAGCCCAATGATAGGCCATCGTGATGTTGTTGGGCTTGCCGCCGGTCAATTCCATGAATGTTCGACGCTCTCTTTCAGCTTCGGCTGTGTCAATGAAATCACAGGTGTTGATACGTGCGAGCGGCCCCACCCGATACCAGCCGTCGGCAGGCCCGAGACTCTTGATGAACGGAAACTTCATGTATGACCAATCCCGCACCTCCTCGGCGATGTAATCCAGGTAATCCCGGCAGTCAACCCGGTCGAAAATCGAGTTGCCCTCGGCATCGATCGCGCGTAACTTGCCGTCGTATAAATCCAGCGCGCCATCTTCCCGAATCAACGACAGGTGATTGGAGTCGAACGAGCCAAACGACTTAAGCATTTCAAGGTTGTCCAGCGTGTAATTCTTGGCCACCTGTACGGCGTTGGCGGCCCACGACAAAACCTCGTCAATCTCCGCGCGAAAAATATCCCGCTCTTCAATTGAAAGATTCTTGTTTATCCCGCCGGGAACAGCCCCCGTTCCATGAATTTTTTTACCCGCCGTTGCCTTGATAATCTCCTGCCCGTACTTGCGTAACTTGATGCCCTGCAACGCCAACTCAGGAAACTTCTTCGCCACTCCGACGATGTTTCGAGTCGCCGGATCCGCGTCAAATCCAAACAGCAAATCAGGAGAAGAAAGATGAAAGAAATGCAACGCGTGGGACTGCATAACCTGACCGTAATGCATGAGCCGACGCATCTTCTCGGCTGTCGGCGTCAGATCTTCACCGCCCACAATACGGTCGATCGCTTTCGCCGCCGCCAGGTGGTGACTGACCGGACAGATGCCACACAAGCGTTGCGTCAAAACGGGGACCTCCCAATACAGCCGCCCCTGGATGAAACGTTCGAACCCCCGGAATTCCACGATGTGCAACCGCGCCTGCTGAACGTTATTCTCGTCATCAAGCAGCAGCGATACCTTGCCATGCCCCTCGACGCGGGTGACCGGATCAATCACAATTCGCTTACCATGTCCTGCGCTCGGCATGACAGTACTCCTCTGTGTCAAAGCAACAACACCTTTTCTTACTTAACGCCAATTTTTCCAGCGGGTTGTGAGGCCCCTCAACATCACCCCACCACTCCATGCAAGGACAGTTTGAATCAATCGTACCTCATGTATTCGTACGGAATCTCAATCGGTTCGCCCTTCAACAAGGCATTCAACACGATCCATATGGCCTCCGCATGAGGCGGACAACCGGGAATGCTGTAGTCAATCTTCACCACTTCACTGCATGGGTAAACCTTGTCGAGCAGCAACGGCAACTCCTTATCATTCGGAATCACACCGTCGGGATTGTACACACTCGGACCGTCGAAATACGCCTCCCGTATACATTCTTCCAATGGTACAGTGTTACGCAATGATGGAATATCCCCGTTAATGGCACACCCCCCTAAGGCCACCAAGATATCGCAGTATTCCCGGAAAGAACGCAAAACGTCCACGTTCTCCTCGTTCGCGCACCCCCCCTCTACGAGCCCGACGGCACAACGGTCCGTGAAGGTCTTGATGTCATCGATAGGTGATTTGTCAAAATCTATGACCTCTATCAAGTCCACCAGCCTTTCGTCGATATCCAGAATCGACATATGGCAGCCGAAACATCCGGCTAATGAGGTTGTAGCAATCTTGGGCTTGGCCATGGCACGCACCCTCTGTGTTTCACTCGTTGTTGCGTTCCTTGCGATGTCTTTCAATATCCGACCCGATCGGGGCGGCATCGTACGCACGACGCCCCACCGGTATGTCGTAGCCGCGGTGTTTCGGCAGCAGTGACCCCACCGGACAAGCCTCGACAGCTTTGTCCGCGGCAGCCGCGTCCGTTCCTGAGAGTCCCCGGGAAGAATCCACCGCGATCTTCTTCTCGGAACCGCGCCCGATAAACTCGAAGATCCCCTTCCCATCCTCGTCTCGTGATGCGTTGACGCAACGCCCGCACAAAATGCAGCGATTGCGCTCGATGTAAACATCGGGATGAGACGTGTCCAATTCACGCTTCGGATACATAAACGGATACTTCGGCGCGTTAATGCCGAAACGATAAGCAAGCGCCTGCAGCTCACAACGCCCACTGGCTTCGCAGAACATGCAGTAATGATTGCCTTCAATAAACAGCATATCGATAATATTTTTTCGGAAAGTCATCAACTCCTCAGTCTCGTTCTCAACCACCATGCCATCGGAAATGGGATACGAACAGGCGGTCTGTGGACGTCCGTTGACCATGACGGTGCATACGCGGCAACTTGTCCGCGGCGCCAACCCCTCCCCTTTGCAAAGCCGGGGAATGTACACACCCGCCGCGTCAGCCGCCTCCAGAATCGTCTGACCAGGCGCCCCCTGGACCTCAACACCGTCAATCGTGAATGTGATTGTCTCGCTCATAACCACCTCTCGGTTCCCGCGGTAACTCTCAGAAATGTTCAGAAGGGCGTCCCGCAATATCTTCACCCGCGGCCAACGCCGCCCGAATGTCGAAGGACGAACGCAGTCCAGGCGCGGCGGCGTGCACACGTGATTCGTACTGGTTTCGAAAATTCTTCAGCGTCGTCAATACCGGATTCGGCGAGGTCTGACCAAGCCCGCAGCGACTGCACACCTTGACGGTTTCACATAATTCCTGCAAATAATCCAGGTCCTCGGGGGCTCCCCGGCCATCTCGAATAATATCCAACCGCTCCCGGATAAGCACATTGCCCACCCTGCAAGGCGTGCAGTAGCCACAGCTTTCATCGATAAAAAAGTCCATGAATCGACTGGCAATCCGCAGCATGTCCCGACCAGGGCCAAACACCATGACCGACCCGCCCGTTCCAAGATCTTCGTACCCTATGGCCCGGTCAAATCCGTCGGGTCCGACCATTTCCCCGGCAGGACCGCCAATCTGGACGGCAATGGCATTGGAGGCGCCCACCAACCCCAGCACTTCACGCACCGATATACCAAACGGCACCTCAAACACCCCGGGAGTCCGACAGTCCCCGGAGACACTCAATAATTTCGTCCCGGGACTTTCGTCAGACCCAAGCTTGGCAAACCATCCAGCCCCCTTGTCCAGGATACGCGCCGCACAACAGAATGTCTCCACGTTATTCACTGTGGTCGGATAACCAAGGTATCCTCTCTGCGCCGGAAATGGCGGCCGTGTCTTTGGGTCCCCTCTCTGCCCTTCACATGAACTGATCAGGGATGTCTCCTCACCACAAACATACGCACCCGCCCCCATTTGAATGCGAATATCAAAATTAAACCCATCTTTTCCGCACACGGACGGTCCGAGCAATCCCTGACTGCGACGCTTCTCCAACTCAGATTCCAACCACTTCCGCAAATACGCATACTCGCCTCGCAAATACAGAATACCCGTCTCCGCGCCTATGGCATACCCGGCTACCGTCATTCCCTCAAACATCAGCCCGGGACACTCCGTGAGAATAACGCGGTCCTTAAAGGTCCCCGGCTCGCCTTCATCTCCGTTGCATAACACAAACTTTCGCTCCCCATCCGCCTGGCGCGTGAAATCCCATTTCATACCGGTAGGGAAACCCGCGCCACCGCGACCACGCAGCCGCGATGTCTTGATGTCGCGAATAACCTCCGCGGGACGCATGGCCAGGCTTTTTTCTATGGCAACACCGTCCGCAAACGGCGCAAAAATCACTTCACCCCGGCACCGGATGTTGTTGTTGACCATGGCGCCAATCAAGGCATCCGAATTGTTGCCGTCCCCCAACGTCGTGACAAGAGATTCGGGCGCACTGCCTTTTTTCAGCGCCTGCACAATCTCCCGTGCACGGCACGCATCCAGGCTCGTGATCACGGTGTCATTAATCAAAGCCGCCGGCGCCTGGTCACTCATGCCGATACAGGGTGTAGAGTCCAGCGAAATCCTGCCGTCCGGAGTGGTCTCCCCAATCTTGATCTTGAGCTCACGACAAAACGCACGCACAACCTGATCGCTGCCCTTGAATTCGTCGATGACATCGTCGCACACACGAATAACCACATCACCTTTCTTCTCTTCGCCGAGAAATGCGTAGAACGTGACCACCCCCTCCACTTCCACACGGTGCATCGATAAATGCTCGGCAATCAAGTCGATGGCGTCATCATTCACACACCCGTATGTTGCCTGAACGTCACGCACTACGTCCATTAATCGGGTGCGATCGTTCGCGACACGACTGCAGATATCTTTCACACCTTTCCGCGGGTCAGAACTCATAGCAGTACCTCATTCCGCACGTTCGTCCGTCAACTTCCCTAACACACGCATAATCACACTACCACCCACACAGAAAAATTGCAATCCCAGCGAATTTGACAAACCCGAGATTACCGGTAGCGTGAAATGTGCGATTCACGGAAACAAATAAACAATAAACCTAACTGAGCAACATGGCCCGGAAACACATAACCCTCCGCACTGAAGTCTATCGCCGTGACATGGAAAAAATGGCGGAATGGATGGAAGATGACGCAGTCACCAAACATCTCAATGAAACACAAAACATCGACCGTCAACTGCGACGTCTTCTGGACCGGACCACCCTCCCCGTTTTCTCACCCCAGTTGAACCGACACGGACCGTTCTTCTTGATCACTCTACCCAACCATGGCCCCATCGGCTTCCTGCGTCTCGTCCCAAAACAGCATGCCGCTGAAATGGTCATCGTCATCGGGGAACGATCGCAGTGGGGGAACGGCTACGGTCAACGGGCCGTCCGAAAAGGATTGAAACGGGCGGCCGACGAACTGCGGAAGGAAAAAGTGCTCGCAACCATCCACAAAGACAACATACGCTCCCGAAGACTGTTCCGGCACATTGGATTCACAAAAATCGGTGAGTCGGAAAAAGAAGTTAAACTGGCCTTCGATATCAACACATAACCGCGGCGACAAGCCCCTCAGAGTGGGAGGCGGTTCCACCCGGCGACAAGCCCTCCAATGTGGGAGGCGGTTCCACCCGGCGACAAGCGGCGACAACAATACCCTCGCCCCCCGAACACCATAGACAGCACCCTCACACGCTCTCCTTAAGCAAGCGTACCACCTCGCTGTGCCCCTTCCGCACGGCAAAACTGTACGCTGTGTCCTTGTCAGCATCCTTGCGCTCTTTGTCCGCACCAGACTCCAGTAAAATCTTCACCACCTCCAGATTCCCTTCAGCGGCAGCCCACATCAGAGGCGTCCATCCTTCCCCCCGGTCACTGAGGTTTACATTGGCACCGTGTGCAAGCAAGGCTCTTACCGCATCCGGAAACGGCCCACTGGAAGCAAACATCAGGGCCGTCCGCCCCACCGGGTCGGTCCGGTCAACGTCGGCTCCAGCCGCGAGAAGAGCTTTAACTATATCCGCATGTCCGTTGTAAGCCGCCAACATCAGCGGCGTATGCATCTGCCCGTCCGCCACATTCGGATTCGCCCCGGCATCCAATGCTTGTTTAACTGTCGTATATTTCCCGGCATGCGCGGCTTCACATAATGTGTTTGTGTCCATGGTTCATATCCTTTGACCTTTCCCAAATCAACGGCGTGTCAATACTCACAGTACGTCCGGTCGCCCCGACCGGACAACACATGCGACAGGCAATGATCGCTAATCCTTCGAGTCTTCTCGTAATGAATCGTTCGGTCTCGTTGCCCGCCTCACGTACAGGCGTTAAAGTACAATAGCATGTGAAACACAAACACTATGACCGAAATACGATAATCTCGGGCGCAAAGACTCGTGAGCACTAAATCCGACGATACATCCGCTGCACGCACGGCACCTAATGCCGGGACACCCCAACTTACCGAACTCGCCTCGCTTGTGGCTCATCAACTGAAAACACCGGTTACCGCGGCCGCTTCACTTGTCCAGGGCCTTTTGGGGGAATATGCAGGCCCCCTGACACCGCGCCAGCGCGATCTGCTGGCACGGGCAAATACACGCATCGAGGAGGCTCTGACAACCTCGGACCGAATGATGGCTATAGCCCGACCGGAATCCGCCCGGACGGAACCCGGAGTAACCACGGACCTCAGCCTCATGGTTCGACAGTCGCAAAACCGCTATTCGGCAGAGGCCGCGCGCCGAGGTATAGCGTTTGCGGTGGAAACACACTTGGAACCCGCACCGGTCCGCGGCACTGAGGCCGCTCTTTTCGAATGCCTGAACTGCCTCGTGGATAACGCACTGAAGTATACACCCGATAACGGTCGCATCCGGATAACCGTGGCACCCGCCGCGCAGGCTGGACAAGTGCGCGTCGCGGTAGCTGACTCCGGCATCGGGATTCCCGAAAATAATCGGGATACCATTTTCGAGCCGTTCGTTCGGGCGGATTCCGCACAAGAATCGGCACTGCCCGGCGTTGGACTGGGCTTGGCTTTTGTCAAAAGAGTCGCCACCGCACTGAACGGGGATGTAGCGGTACAACAGTCAGACTTGGGAGGCGCGGAACTGACCCTTGTCCTGCCATTGGCCGAAGAAGCGTTGCCGCAATCCCACGGGGGACCCAGACCTCGCAAACGAATGAAGGTCGTGATCATGGGCGGCGTCGCCGCCGGGCCGAAAGTCGCCGCAAAAGTGATCCGCCTCAAACCAGATACGGAACTCACCGTGATAGACCGCGGCGCGGTCCTCTCGTACGCCGGTTGCGGATTCCCCTACTACGTCTCCGGAGTGGTGAAAAAACAACGTGACCTTATCTCGTCGGCGGTGGGTGCCGTGCGCGATCCCGTTTTCTTCCAAAACGTAAAACATGTTAACATCCTGAACCGCACGGAGGCAACTGAAATCGACCGGCACGCAAAACAGGTGCGCGTGCGAAATCTGCTGAATCATGAAGAGTCCTGGGTGAAGTACGATAAACTTGTCCTGGCAACAGGCGCCTCTCCTGTTATACCGGATATCCCCGGCACGGATCTCCAAAATGTCTTCACCCTCCATGGAGTCCACGACGCCGAGGGTATTCGCGCCGTGCTCAGCAGCGGAAAAGCGCGCGATGTCGTCATCGTAGGCGGCGGACTGCTCGGGGTCGAAATTACGCAGGCACTTGTCAACCGGGGATGCAGAGTCACAATCCTCGAAAAACGGGACCAGATATTGACCATGCTGGACTGGCAGATGGCCCGCCTCGTGGAAAAGCATATGGAGTCGCACGGCGTGAAAATCGTCACCGGCACAAGCGTATCCGAACTCGCCGGTATCGAACGCGTCGAAGGAGTGATCTCGGACCGTGGACGGTTTCCCGCCGAAATGGTCGTCCTCGCCGTTGGCGTCAAGCCGGAGATAAAGCTGGCCGCGGATGCAAACCTGGATATCGGCACCACCGGAGCCCTGAAGGTCAATGATCACCTGCAAACGTCGGATCCCGATATCTATGCCGCCGGAGACTGCGTCGAGCAACATCACATCCTGACAGGCAAACCGTTCTACATGCCCCTGGGTTCAACCGCCAACAAACAAGGACGCACCGCGGCAGTCAACCTGTGCGGGGGTGAAGAAGATTTTCCAGGCGTTATCGGAAGCATCGTATGCACTGTTTTCGGTTACTGCGTGGGATGTACCGGACTGGGCGAAGAAGTCGCCGAAAAGGCCGGCTACCATACCGTCAGCGCACTCGTCCCCGCACCGGATCGGGAACATTTCCTCCCGGGCGCTAAACAACTCCTGCTCAAAATCGTCGTGGACCACAAAACACGACGCCTACTCGGATGCCAGGCCATCGGCGAAGGAAACGCCGCCAAACGCATCGATGTTGCCGCCACGGCCGTCACTGCCGGCATGACTGTGGACCAACTCGCCAACCTCGACCTCTGTTATGCCCCGGCATGCGCACCGGCCATGGATAATATCATCACCGCGGCAAATGTCGCCAGAAATAAACCGAGCGGAGACATGTAGGGAATAAGCGCGGCTGACGTACGAACGAAAATCGAAAGAGAAGATGATTTCGTCTTCCTCGATGTACGCACACACGACGAATACGAAGAAGAACGCCTGCCCAACACAAAACTCATACCGCTGGGGGCCCTCCGCGGACGACTTTCAGAACTGCCGAAGGATAAAGACATTGTCACCTTCTGTTCCGTGTCCGTACGTGCCTATGAAGCCGCTCTGATCCTCAAACACGCCGGATTTAAAACCGTCCGCGTAATGGACGGAGGCATCCAAATGTGGCCGTTCGAAAAAATCGAAGGCGTGCTTTGATAGACTATGAAAGGACGCGACCATGACGTCAGATGAAAAACGCAGAGATACACGGTACGATTCGCTTAACCTCTTGGACTATACAGTCCTCGACCAGAATGGAAAACCCGTTGACCAAGGCATGGGACGCACACTCAATGTCTCGCGAAATGGCATCCTCCTGGAGGTCCTGAAACTAATGGATGTCGCCAATATCATGCAGATCCATATCGGCATACAGGAAAACATGGTCACCATCATACGCGGACAAATTGTGCACAGTGAACAAACCGACAACGGACGCTACAGCGCCGGTGTGCACTTCCTGAACATAGACCGACGCGGCCAACAAATCCTCGATAAATACATCGAACTCTTCGAAGCCGCCAAAAAGAAACTGTGATCCTTGTCTTTTTACCGATGGCACATCGACTTTTTGCACTTACCTGATTACATTATAGCCTTTGTGCAAAAGCCTGACACACCAGCGCAGCTCAGTTGGCAGAGCATCCCGAAGCTTCGG
>JAIPIM010000295.1 GCA_021734725.1 Minisyncoccota bacterium
GGCCCTGGAGGCGGCGGCCGGTTCTACGCACCCCACAATTTGCGTGTTCCGCTTCATGCTTATCATGGCGTTAATATGGCACCGCGCGAAATTGCCGGTCCCCACTACTATGCTTCTCACTTTGGCCATGTCGTCTCCTTTACGTGACGCTCTCTGGGTGAGGCATCTCTTTTGCCACCTCGATAAGCGCCATGATGTTCTCCGCCGGGACATCCCCCTGGATCTCTTGTGCCGGGGCAAGAATGTAGCCTCCGCCCTGAGACATCAAGGACCTCACTCGTCGTGTCTCCTGTTTGACCTCTTCGGGTGAGCCAAAGGGTAATGCCCGCTGCGTACTGATGCCACCCCAGAACGTCAGCTTGTCGCCGTATTCTTTCTTCAGCGTTGCCAGGTCCATGGTCTCAGGCTGAACCGGGTTCAGGACATCGAGCCCCATTTCGATGAGAGAAGGGATCACCTTCTCGACGTTCCCACAGGAGTGCACCCAGACGTCCTTGTCGTAGCTGTGGATCAGGTCATACTCACGCTGCTCGCCCGGTCGAATCATCTCCTCCCAGGTGCTGGGGGCCATGATCAGACCGGTCTGCGTACCCCAGTCGCTTCCGAGCAGTACACCGTCGATCTCCCGGGCGCAAAGGAAGTTCTCCAGCATGACCATGTTCTTCTCGATGATTCTGTTGAGCAGGCCTCGCGCGAAGTCCGGCGCCCCAGCCATGTCCGCCAGGAAATTTTCAATTCCTCTTGAAAAGTATGCCTTCTCGAAGTGAGAGCCGTAAATCATCACGAGGATGTACTTGTCGGTGCTGTCCCGCAGAGCCCTGAGGCTGTCGAAGAAATCGGGGTAGCTGCCACAGCCCGAAACAGTCGCGGTCGTTGTAGGTGCATCCATTTGATACCATTCCGGACCCAGTTCGTGCCATCCCCACCACGGCGCGTAAATCTGAATGATGTCATTATCGACGAAGTCATTCACGTCGCACTCACCAATCAGTTCCTTCAGTCGCGCCGCGCCGTCAGGGGTGAAGGAAATGCAGTAGGGGACCCGCGAGGTCTCCTTGTGGGCAATGGCGTCCTTCACGATCTGTCTTCGATTCATGGTTGTGTCCTTCACGATGGGATGACTCGATCCCGAGACGTGCGCTGGGGTTCTTGATGCAGTTTGTAGTAGGCAATCACTCCGTACAGAATCACAAACGAAGGATCGTGCGGATCGCAATACACGTCCGTCACGCGACCGACGGGATAGAGGGCGAGATAACGGCTGCTCGAAGAGGCCGTGCTGACCTCACCGTAAGCAAAGCGCCGCACCGTGAGGGTGGTCTTGGTGTCCGGGAACGTACCGGATATCCGGGGGAAGCTGCCGTCCTCCCCCGCGACCATGGTCGATTCCGTGATCACGGCCTTGCGGGCGGGCCAGCTCATCGCCGCCTTCGCCTCGTGGATCTCGTAGATCATGCAAGGTGTGAAGATCACCGACGCCACAAGCAGAATTATTGCAATACCCTTCGTGTCTGCTCCTCAATGCTCATCGTTCCCGCATTGAGCGCGGGATATGGCCGACCGGGCACAAGTTGGCCTGCCTCGGAGAATGCTTCAGGTCTGTTTGAAAGGCGTTCCGCGAGACGCGCGCGCCACATCGCCAGCGTCGCGCCATGGGTTCTGACTCGAGAGAGATCGCGTTCTTCGTGCGGATCGTTATCCCGATCGAAGAGCTGCTCGCTGCCATCTGTCGGACGCCAGATGTATTTGAAATGCCCGTCGGTCAGCGCGTGATATGCCTGCGCTTCGCTGTAGCACGGCGCATGCTCAAAGTGCAGCCATTCGCGAACCATCTGCTTCTCTCCGCGCAATGCAGGCGTCAGGTTGATCCCGTCAACACAGGCCGGGCAGTCTGTTCCCGCCAACGCAAGCAAGGTGGGCATGATGTCTTCCAGGCAGACCGGCTGCGTGAGATGTTGACCCGATTGGAATCCCAACTCTGGTGACGCGCTGATTATAAGCGGGATGTTGGCAGACCCTTCGTAGGGCTCGCATTTTCGGAAGAACCCGTGGTCACCCAACATTTCGCCGTGGTCGCTTGTGAGCACGATGGCCCATGATCGGCCATTCTTGCGGCTGCGAGCCTTGAACTCGCTGATGAGCGATGCAATCTGGTTGTCGATGTGTTCGATCAGGCCGAAGTAGCCGGCCTGCGCGTTGTGAAGAACGTCGCCTTCCAGTAGCACTCGATGCCCTTCTGCGTCTCCCTGGGTTGACAGCGCACTGCGGTCCACCCAGTCACCGAAAGCGGGCGACGGCAGCTTCCTCTCATGGCAGGCATCAAAGTACTCCCTGGGCGGGAAGAGCGGGGGATGCGGAGCGTAGAACGACGTTGTGAGGAAGAGTGGCTTTTCTTTTTGTGCTTCCTTGAGAATGTTGCGCGAGTGGGTGATAACCCATTCAGTCGGGTGAAGCTCGTTGGCCAACGGCCAGGGATCCGCCTGCCAAAGATTGCAGGTGAGTCCCATGGTCTCGATGAGTGCGTGAATGCCTCCGGTCTCAGGGGCTGCCTCCCGCAGAAAGGTGCCATAATCATCATTGTCTACGAATGTGGATCCTATGATCCGCTTCTGGTAGCCACATGCTGCACATTCGGGGACCTGGTGCATGTCCCTGCCCACGAGTGCGGTGGCGTAGCCGATTTCTGACAGCAGCCCGGGTAGTGGCGGGGTGGAAAACGGTTTCGCTTCGAATCCCACGACGCCGCTGGTCTGAGGATACAGTCCGGTCATCAAGGCATACCGTGCGGGGATGCAGGAAGCCACCGTGGCATAAGCACGCTGGAACAAGACACCTTCTTCTGCCAGCTTGTCCATCTGCGGAGTACGCACCACCGGGTGACCAAGCGCGGACAGGCAGTCTCCCCGCATCTGATCCGGCATGATGAGAAGAACATCCGGGGCGGAGGAGGCTTCGCAAACAGCCAAATGGGGCGTGCCGCTCATTATGGCCTCAACCTTGCCTTCAAAAATAGTGGACTATTCATGTTGATGAATTTCTCTACTCCGTCAGCATTTCGACACGATGTTGCCGTGCCCTTCGAAAGGATAATCAATCGTGATCCGCCCTTCCTGGGTGTCCCCTATGCCGCTGTACAGGTCTGCCTTGCCATCCGGCCGCATCACAATGCCCGAAGTGAACGCGCAGTCGGTCAGGTTTGGCCGCATAGCCGGTCCATCCGGGTAGCAGGGCCGCGAGCCGATGATCTTGAGATCCGACCCCTCGTGCTTCACCGGGTCGAAAATGAAAGACACATTGAGATAGACGGCGGACTCCAACTTGCCGTTGCTCAGTTTGTTGTAGCACTTGTGCCCGATGATACCGATCAGGCCGGTATCCAGCAGGTACGCCTGATTGCACCCCCCCCACTCGCCGTCAGCAAACAATCCGGGAATGTAGGGCGCGTTCTCAATGACCTCATCGGTCAGGTCCTCAAGCCCATCGATAATAGCGAAACCGATCTGCGACTCACTGCCGAACCGGCGCACGATTTCCTCATTGCGGGGGCGCGAGAAGACGCCGAGACGCCCGTCCGCCAATCCAACAAGGCGGATGTCCTTCATGCCCTCGGGCCCGGTGGTGAAGTAGTACAGATCATGCAGGTCGACACCTTTGTAAAAGTATCCGTAAACGGTGCCGATCTTGCCGGCCTTGTACCGGACGTGGGTGCCGCCAAGCACGAACGTGTCACCGAGCCAGCACACGTAAGGGTCTTCCAACTGGTAGATCATGGAACCGGGCACCAGTGTCCAGTCGTCTGCCCCTGTGTTCTCGAAGAGGCGGACCCAGGACCGCGCCCATTCCTCGCGCCGTTCCACACGCCCGTATATGTAGTCCTTGCCTTCCCACCGGAACGGGACTGAGCAGTTGTACACGTCATAGCCCTCGACGCCATGAAATGTCAGCGTGGCGCTTTCATAAATCGTCCGGGTCTCTTCGAAAAGTGCTCTCTGTTCTTGCAGTGTCATGTCTCTTCCTTATTGGTGATTCTACGCCAGTCTATTAACATTGCAGGCCGCGCGGTAAGGGGCACTGTCCGCCATCCCCTCAAGGGTCTCGCGATAGATCGTCATGCCGCGTGCCTTGTAGTTCTGTAATGCAGAGGGATGATCGAGGGTGCACGTGTGAACCCATACCCTCCTGGTCCCCTCCCATGCCCATGCGGACGCGAGCGCATGCGATAAGAGATAGCCGCCGAAACCCCGCCCGATGAAATTGGGCGCCAGGCCGAAGTAGGCGATCTCTACATTGCCGCCTTCCTGTTGCTGAAGCTCATAGTAACCTGCGGGCAAGTCCTCATAGTATGCAACCCATGTTCTCAGACTCTTGGCTTCGGCATATGCTTTCCACTGCTCATCAGTCCATGACAGCCTGTCAATCCATGCCCAGGGCTGGCCGACAAGGTGATATAAAGACCGGTTAAGTTCATATTGCCTGGTCGCGCATTCGCGGATCTGCAATCCGCGCGACTCCCTCTTGGCGCCCGGGGCAGGGGGCGACATCATTTCCAGGTAATACGTGGTTACTTCCTTCATGAGATATCGTTTCCTCGGACTGCCGATGCCGCATTAACCATCACCTGCTTGTAGTCTCCCTACCCCAGTACCGCGCCAGCAACGATGCGGTGATGACACACCATGGTCCCGAAGAACATCCACTCCAGGTAAGGCTTGAACCAGACCAGCGGCGGCGGGTAAAGATACCCCAATATCCCGAGGGCAACCACCCACAGCGGCTTCAATTGAGCAAAGCGCCGTAACATATACCCACTGAATATCAAAAACCGATGCCAGTCGTATATGCGGAATGTACTCTGGTGCCGGGCTTGCTTGAGCAAACGCGGCCTCCCGGCCGATGCCGCTGCTGGATGGCGTAGAAGCGCCACACACGGCAAACTTCTTGCCCGGGTCATACGCGCCGACTATCCTCGCACCATGTCAACAGAATCCCAGATCCGCGTTCTGTCGTCGCATGTGATCAACAAAATCGCGGCGGGAGAAGTCGTGGACCGACCCGCGTCGGTGGCTAAAGAACTGATCGAGAACGCCCTCGACGCCGGTGCC
>JAIPIM010000296.1 GCA_021734725.1 Minisyncoccota bacterium
CATGGACGGGAGATCAACGGGATAGCCGCCATCGAGCGGGTGTTCGAGTCACTTGATCCCGGTGACGTATGCGGAGATGTGGTTTTTTTCCCCGTAATGAACCCATTGGCCGTGCGTATGCAGCAACAGGATTTTCCCACGGAGGAGAATCGGTACCGTCCGGTATCCTTTACACGGACCTGCAACATGAACCGTACGTGGCCTGACCAGAAGAGGCAGATCGAGTGCTATGCCGCTGCAATTACCAGCATAGTTTGGGAGACCTATGTGCGGCACGCGGATGTACTCCTCGATCTGCACGGCTGGGGCGGGCGCAGTCTTTCCCTTGCGTGGGCACACGAGCGCGACTTGGAGTTACTGCGTAGCTTCGGTTTCCCCTGGTACATGGTACGCCGAGATCCGTCCAAAGCGACTGGTGTGAGCGAGACCACGGCATGGTCCGCGGGCATTCCCGTCATTGTCACCGAACTGGCGCCCCAGAACGCAGTCCATAACCCCACCGTCAAACTGGCTGTTCGCAGTATTGGCAATTTACTGAAGTTCAAAGGATTGCTCAAGGGAGAACCGGACCTTCCTCCTGTTCAGGTGGAATTTGACCAGGATCACGAAGAGACTGCGTTGGTCAGCGAGGCGGAAGGCTTATTGGTTTCCGAGCGCGAGCCGGGAGACTGGGTTCGGGAAGGTCAGGGCATTGCCCGCGTCATTTCCCTGGAGACGTTGGAAACGCTGTGGTCGTTCGAGGCGCCGTATGACGGCTTGGTATACAACCTTGGCGCCGGCTTGGGATGGGGGGAAGATCACTTGGAAAGCGCGGTCGTTTTTCCAGGCCAGACCGTGGGGTTGCTGAAGAAACCCTCTCGGGTCTTCCGGAACCGCCAGGAGTCGGAAGACTCGGAGTAAGCGAGGCCAGGGCAAAGGGGCCTTCACGGTTTCTGTAGAATGATTGACTAGTGACAGATTCCGGGACAAAGGTTCGCACCGATAAACGAAAGAAAAAGGTACTATCATGTCGAGACAAGTGAATGTCTTAGCGCGAATGTTGAGCATACTTGCGTTGTTGGTTGGGGTGAGTATTCTTCACTCCGAAGAAACCGAGCATCTGGGATACGTGCTGGACGGGAAGATCGTGGCGATAACCTGGGACCGACCGCCTGACGATGTAACCCATATGCATCGCGCGGTACTGCTTCGCAAAGGGGCTGATCCAAAAAAGATTGCCGAAGCTGTGAAGAAGAGTCCCGAAGGCATGGCGGCCCTGCGGATCTGGCACTGGGAAGGGGAAATATTCAATCATCCCGAAGACAGGGTTCGCACCCCGGAAGGGGAGTTGACCGATCTGCGCGGGCCATGGTTCGAGCACGGGATTGCTCGGATGAGAGAACAGATGGACACGTTCTTTTCCGAGTTCAAGGAGGCTGGCGGGCGGCTGGATTTCTTTGTCATGGACAACGAGGGGGGGCTATCCAACTGGCACTTGGGAAAGAAGGCGAAAGAGACCGTTACAAAAATCGTTGAGGATCCCCGCGCGGAAGAGTTTCGGAATGAACTCGCCCAATACGGTTTGACCGAGGACCGCTACGACGAAGTCTACAACTGGCGCAAGAAGCATTTTGGCTACACACTGGCGGATAATGTGGCGGAACGGTTGGATCGAGTACGACCGGGTTACCTGGTGTGGAACGCCGTTGTCAAGAAGGCCTACAACGAGGCTCTGAACAAAGGCATCGCCGAGGTGGTTCTGCGGTATTTTCCCGAGGCAAAGATCAGCAACTATGGATCGTGCGAGCTGGATGTTGAGCACATTGTGCCCGATGGCAATGGCCATCTGCAATTCGGTATCAGTCATGTGGGTACACACAACAGCCGGAGTTTCTATGCGGGACTCGGTGGTTTACAGAGGTTCAAGGTTGCTCCGGAAGGGCGTGCATACGGGAATGCGCCTTTTGACGTATTGCGTTTTGTGGTCAACAAGATGCGTGCCGTGATTCGTTCCTCCGATGCGCCCATGCATCCGTGGATTTCACATAAGAATTTTCGACAATCGGTTGTGCGTGGCAACGATTACTATCAAGAACTCGTACTGCATCTCGCGCTTTCCGGCGCCGACGACTTCCTTTATTGGAATCCCAACCCGTGGCGCGGAGTGAGGGCCGAGGATTGGCGGACGGACGAACACGACCGGCTGGTGGACGAGTTGCTTGGCGAGCTGAACGAACGTTTCGAGGGCAAGAGACGGGAGCCTGTTCTTCTCCAACCGATAGACTGGGACAGCGATCTTATTGTTTCCGGGATGCAAGTGGGCGATGGGAAGGTGTACTACCGGGTAACGATGCCGCCGAATACCAAACATGTACGCGTTCGAACACCGGGTTCTTCGCGTGTTCTCGAAGCGGGCGATGGCCGCGGGGTATGGTATGAGTCGGCAGTCGGCGAAACACCGGCTTTCGACCTGGTCAAGGGGGCTTCGGCAGCAACGGACTTGAATCCGGTTGAATTCCAGAAGGTTACCGATTCCGACCCGGTTTGCCTTGTGCAGGATGGGAAGCCAATAGCTACCGTGGCGGTCATGGGTAACCGTAATAGACAACTGCAAATTGCCGAGCGTGAGCTCCTGGAATGCATAGAAGAAAGCACCGGAGCCGATCTCCCGCTGGTACACGACCGCATTCCCGACGGTCCAGCCATCATTATCGGCGATTGTGACGAAGCGGTCACGCAAGGGCTCAGGGGCATGGATTTACCGCCAGGCGGATTCGCTATCAAGACGGCACCCGGCCAGCGCATCTTTATTGTTGGCAACGGGAATGGCACAGCCTGGGGCGTTTTTGAATTGTTGGAACGCTTTGTCGGGGTACGCTGGTACTGGCCGAAGAATTACGGAGGACGTTCCGTTCCCGCAAGCTCCGCACTAATCATTGACCCGGTTTACCTCACCGATTCTCCGTCATTTGCAATGCGGCGCATCTGGCCGCCGGAGTGGGGGAGTTCCGCGTATTATGAAGGACGGCAGCGTTTGTTGGAGTTTCAGACCAAGCTTCGCGCCGGCGGATCTTGCAAACAGCGGTTAGTCGTCCATGGCGACAGCGCAATCAGCAAGGTGGAAGAGTACAGAAACATCGACACTATGTGGCAGATGACCAAGGATGGAAAGCGAGAGTTCACGCACCCGTGCTACAGCAGCGAGGCTACGGTTGACGCCTTTATGAAGGAAATACACCGACACTTCGATGAGGACAAAAAAGCGCATATCGGCATTCTTGGGGACACGGTAACGGTCTCGCCCGCGGACATCGGGATTGCCTGTTATTGCGATCGATGCCGTGAAGCGTGGAACACCGATGTCGGTCGGTACGGTACGGCGTCAAAAATCATGAGCCGGTTCGTTGCGCGGCTCGGCAGACGCCTCGAAAAAGACTTTCCGGACAAGGACATCCTGTTCCTGCCATACCAGGACTACACGATCCCGCCCGACGATGTGGATTTCCCCGACAACGTCTACATCCAAATGTGTCACATGCCGGGGCTGGCGATGTACAAGGAACCGGAAGTGCGGGAACGCTGGCAGGGATATATTGACGGATGGGTGGCTTTGACCGGCCATCCCATCCAGGACTGGCATTATACATTTCCCGCCGACCGGACACGGGCCGTCTATCAGTATTATCACACCGTCAACGATTATTACAGAAGAAACCGACACAAAACCGTAGGTACGTTTATCAACGGTCTCGCCAATCACTGGCCGCGGTTCCACCCGACAATGTATTGCTGGCTGAAATCTTTGTGGGATCCGGAGTTCGACGTGGATGCCGCGGTCGATCAGCACTGCGAACGCATGTACGGAGACGCTTCCGAAACTATTCGAAAGGTCTTGCGCATCACAACGGATGGGTGGGAAAACACGGACTGGCCAGGGACCTCCTTTTCTCCCAAAGCAATGTATGAAACCAGTTACCCAAAGGAAACGATCGACCGGATCAGAGCGCTTCTGACGGAGGCCCGGCGGCACGTGGCCGGTGACGATGTGGCGGCGCACCGGGTAGACTATTTCGCCAAGCCGTTCGCACTTATGTTCGAGGAATATGGCACGGTGATGGAGGGGAGGGGAAAACCGACGTTCACCATTCAGAAAGTACCGGAAAATCCGACGGTCGATGGAAAGCTGGACGAGGATGTTTGGGGGAAGACCACGCCCGTAGAACTGGTGACCCAGCGGAATGACAGGGAAGTGGAAACCCAGTACACGACCACGGTAAAGGCCGTCTTCACCCTGGAAGGCTTAACTTTTGGATTTCATATGGAAGAACCGCAGCCGCAAAAACTTGCTACGGACCTGGGTTCGCCGGACTCGGGGTTGTTGTGGTCAAACGACTGCGTGGAGATATTTCTGGATCCCGAAAAGGACGGCATTCCTGAGTTCTATCAGTGGATTGTCAGTGCCGACTTAAGACTATACGATGGCGTGGGGAGGGATTACGATTGGGACGCCGATGGAGTAAAGACGGCCAGACAGATTGGGGGAGATTTCTGGAGTCTGGAAGTGTTCATCCCATTTACCGTGTTTGAAAATGTCGAACGTGCCAGCGCCGCCTCGGAGTGGAGCGGTCAGATTACGCGACATCGAAGCAATCGAAACAAGGAAGGCGCGGACGAGAACCAGCGTCTCAACTACGATAGCGGTGCGCGCAATTCAAGCCGTGTCGATTTTTGCCCGATTCGATTTCGAGAGTAGACTTGACTGAAAACTTGTCCGCTCGAGGGGTGGGAACAAAAAGAAGAAAAACTGGAAACGAGGCAGAATGGGGGTAATCAAACCATGAGAGAAAGCGCCATTCGCAGACGGACGCACACACAACCCGGCAGGCGATCTTTCACCTTAATAGAACTCCTCGTTGTGGTTGCAATTATCGCCGTGCTTGCATCCCTTCTGTTGCCCGCGCTCAAAAACGCGAGGGACAAGGCGACTCAGATATTTTGCGCCAACAATCTGCGACAGATGGGCAGCGCGATGTATTTGTACGCAAACGACTGGGACGATGGACTCCCGTACATAAGGCGGGGGGATTCGGGACACGAGAGCTATGC
>JAIPIM010000297.1 GCA_021734725.1 Minisyncoccota bacterium
ATCGAGAAAAACCGTTTGCGCCTCCTCGAACGTCACGCCGTGCTTGCGCTTGTTCGCCCGATTCTTTGCCTCATCCCACTCGAACTGCAACTCATTCATATGTACAATATATTGCTGACTGGCGCGCGATGCAACCAGTATTTCTCTTGGCCGAGCTCTTTGCGTTTTACGGTGCCGCGAGGGTGGCGATCAGGGATGGAACTTTATGCGCGAAAGATTCTGGCCAATAGGCCGGGTGGACGGTCGTTTTGAGGGCGAAGAGACGGCAAAGTGTCCCTGGGGAGGGCGAGGAGCTTGCCTGTGGGGTATGGATTGGCCGGGGAATCAGGGTGTTTTCCGGAGACGGGACGCAGGGGGCCCAAGCGGCGGGTTGAGTCGGCGGAAATTACTCAACGGGGTCACGTCTCGACAGTCGACAATCGTGGTTCCCTGCTGTTCCGAATACACCTCCTGTCTCCCATCTCCACGGATACGCAAAGCCTTATTTGGGCATTCACTCAAGGCAGTGTGGCTGCCTGCAATCAAGTAGCTCAAATAACGAATGTCGAATGTCGAGACGTGACCCCAGCTTCATAACGCGACACCCAATCATGAATCCCTGGCGAACGGGGACACCAAAGCGCCCGCTTGGGCAAGGCCCGGTGGCGCGTGGACGCACCCGTCTGCCCATATCCTGGGAAATCACCCCAAAACCACCACCAAAACCGCGCACGCCATGCTCACTCGGCTTCTCTTTCACCCGCTACAGTCAGCCAGATGTCTCGCATATTCCGCCGGCACAGCCCCGCGCCACAGCACCCACCGAACCATTTCCCTTGTCCGTCGCCGTCCCGCATAACGCCTGATCCAAACTTCACCGCGGCTTCTTGAACCAGGGCTTAGTCGCCGACCGCTTCGCAGTCGGAACTTATCCTTGGTTTGTTGGCCTTGAATATCCCTGTTCCGCATATCCGTTTCACATGCGCATTCACGACCCCGCCTGTCTTGGAGATTATCCTCTTCAAGAAGTCGGCGTACGCCTTTGCGAGGTCCAGGGTGATCTTCTTCGGAGCCTTCCCTCTATGTGCTATTGCGCCTCGCACTTCGACTATCTCATCAAGCTTGCGTCGGCAGTGCTGTGAATCAAGTTTCTCAAACGTCCATGATTTTGTGACGTCTTCAATGCCTAGATGTCGGCGCAAGAATACCGCAGTAGGCTCCGCCTTCGGACTGTTGAACTTCCAGTTCCGTTGATCGCAGTATTGAGAAAGACGGGCATGGACGAACTCCTTCCATTTTGCGTCTGCCAGATCCCACATGCGTAATTCGTTCTTGTCCGCAGCAATCTCCGTTGCGATCTGCTTCTTGAGTTCCTTTGGCAGCGCTTCACTTGTCGGCATTGATGCCACCAGGTGCTCAATAGCCTCGGCACAGATGTCCTCAACGTACGCCTCCCAGAAACTGACCATCAGGACGATCGCGGACTTGAGGACGACCTCCTTGTGCTCGGAGAAGTCCGGCGGTGTTTCATCGGGTTCCGGCTCCTCGATTGAGACAAGTGTATCATGAAGATCGACCAAACGGTCTACGTCTGCAAAATTGCGCTCGAAGTCGCGACGAGCATTGCTTACTGGCATATGTCATTCCTCTGGCCTAACGTCGAGGCTGTGGGTTCGGCGCGTTAGCGACGAGACCCAGCAGCCTCTGGTTCGACGCTTCATCAATCTGTCATTTCATGGATTTGAAGCAGTATCCCGCCGGTCTGTGCCGCATGTTTCCGCTTCTGTAAAAGGAGACTCACGAAGTCAATTCGTTCCTCGACAACGGCCATGAGATCAGCGCCTGTCATAAGAACAATGACCGGCCTGCCGGTAGAATGGGCGCGAACACCATCTTCGGAGAACCCATTGATTGAGAGGAAAAGGCCGAGCGTGTTGTCGAGTTTCCTGTGTACCTTTCCGGCAAAGGAATCCAGGTCGCCAATTGAACATGGATCCTTGTGCCACTTAGCCTCGAAGAGGTAATCGGTCCCCTCCATGGAGAAGGCTCCGTCAATTTGTTCGCCTACGTTTCTGAAGGATGCCCGTGGATCGAGGTCGAACAGGTTGAACAACTCATACAAGACGCGCTCCAGTTCAAAACCCCGCTGGTGCGGCGCACAACTCGAAATCAAGGACATGTAACAGGCCTTGATCTCGTCCAACTTCTCTCGCACCGCGGCACTGTTGCGGAGTCGCTCGGCTTCCTTTTCTCTCCGCTCATGGATATTCTTAGCTTCGTCGGTTGCTTCGTCATGTATCTCGACGATGCGTCGCAACTCGGCAACGGCTGCGCGCGCCTTCTCCGCTTTTGCCTTCCCGTCATCAAGTTGCTCAAGGTGGCGAAAGGAATCCATCTTGGCAACTTCATGGAATAAACGTCGAATGTCGCCTAGATACTTCTCTTGGTCATGACACAGACTGTCAACCACATCGGAGACAATCTGGCGCTTATATCCGTCCCAGTTCGCATGCGCTACGATTGCGCGGTCCGAAATGGTGTTGTGCAGGAAGCTGCGTAGATCCGATTTGTACCAGTAGATGGTGCAAAGCGCTTCCTTCAACGCCTGCACAGCCGTCGCTGACACAATTTTTGTCATCTTAAGTCCTCACGTCGAACGGTGCCCTTGAACGGCGCGGGGTAGCGCGTACGCTCGGAGAGCTATTGGTTTGTTCGAACCTCTC
This sequence comes from Minisyncoccota bacterium, assembly GCA_021734725.1. Classification (GTDB taxonomy): domain Bacteria; phylum Verrucomicrobiota; class Lentisphaeria; order Oligosphaerales; family MVZH01; genus JAIPIM01. The sequence continues at coordinate 2,703 of JAIPIM010000297.1, forward strand.
TTGTCATCCTCCGATGTGAGCGCGCACGGCCACCACAAACGACTTTCCACACGCACGACATGACACCCGGATTGCGTCTGCCGACTCCGGAATGCGGAGTTTCTGTCCGCAGGAGATGCAGGCAACGACGCGCGTCCTTGTTTCCTTTTGTCTGGCGGCCGGTGGTTCTGGTTTCGGAACCTCAGCCGTCGGCTTCGGCCGACGGCGGAACCGTGAGATGAAGTCCTGCCACTTCTGCCGCCGACGCGCTCGCCTTGCATCTCGCTCCTTTTCCTCTTGCATCCGCCTTTCATGCTGAACCACAGCATCCTGTGCCGCGGCCAGGTGGCCGCGTGCACTGTCAGTCAGATTGGCCTGTACATCAGGAAGCTGAATGCTTCTGAAGGCGCAGACTCTGCACATGACGTCAGCAATCTCTCGTGCAGAGAGATACCCCACTTGGTAGGTGTACGTCACGACCTTGCCTTTCCTCGGCACGCTCCATTGGATTGGGTGATAGCCGTTGAGCGTCAACTTGCCCAAGCCCAGGAACACGGTTGCGAAATCGGTCAGACGCTCATCTTCAGTTACGTCGGGATACCCGATCCACTTGTTTGCCAAGAAGTGATGCGTCAGTTCGTGAGCCAGTATGGCGCCCATGATGTGAGGCGTGTGCTTGTTCGTGACAGCGATCTTGATGCGGCTCCGCAAGGGGCCGTCATAATGAATCATTCCCGGTGGCCCCTTCTGTTCCGACCAGTCATGGTCCGATGTCGTGAGGGGGTTAGCCGGCCCGTCCCATTCTTCGATTCGCGGCGAGGAAGGGGCGATGATGTGGTCTGCGAGCATTCGTATCGCTTCGTTCAGTGCGGAAGTCGAGCCCTGAGAGATGAATCCATAGAATCCGGGGGTGGGGTCGAAGTAGAAGTCACGCCCGGCAAATGGCTGGTATATCCCCAGCCGGAGGTTGAGGAAGCCAATCTGCGTGTTTATCCATTCAGGCGTGATCATTCGATCTTATCTTCCGGTTCGACAGAATTATTCTAGCGGTGCACGACTGAAAGACCGGTCTTGCGATCAGATTCGGCGCGCACAGCGATGGTCTGCTCCTTTTGCTTCGGGCTTATGGACAAGCAAGCATGCATGTTGGCGCGAATTCTGCTTAAACCGGCCGGGAAGTCAAGGGTGAATGTCGCCCGAACGGGCGTGTGAGGGAGCGCCGGGGTGGTAACTAATTGCCGATTGAGGATTGTAGAATGCCGATTGCGAAGAATCGTCCTTCGTCGTCGTCCTCGTCCATCGTCCTCGTCCATCGTCCTCGACAAACGGGGCGCAGGGATCGAGGACGACGACGAGGGATGAGAATGATTTGAAGGGCCTTCAGTGCCGGATCGCGCGCTGTTCCAGCGGCTGTAACGGGGGCCATCTTTCGTTCCAGCGGCTGTAACGGTGGGACAGTATCCGTGTTCATCAGTGTCCATCCGTGGTTCTCTTCTTTCAATAAAGCAGGAACTTTCAAACCGGCGATCTTAGGCATTTTCACGCCGACGTTTACATTTGTTGGCAGTTCTAAAATAGTTTCGATGGATCGAGCAGTCGTGCCCCGTGGTAGACGGTCAGAATCTCGACGGTTTCTTTTCTGAGTCTGTAAACAATCCTGTAGTTGCCAAGGATGATTTCCCTGATGATGGGGTTGTTCGCTTCTGGGACGAGCCTGCCTGATTCAGGAAAGTCAACAAGGCGATCTACGGCCTGGAAGACGTCAATGGCAAAAAGCTGTGCATAGTACTCTGAATCATTGGCTATGAATTCAGTGATAAACGCTAGATCGTCAGATGCCTGTTGCGTCCATCTCAATTCTGCCATTTGGCCATTCTTTCTTTAACTTGAGCATGTGAAAGAGTCTGGCCGGAATCGGCTTGTTGAATACCCTTTTCTATTTTTGAAAGGAAGAACAGTCGCTCCATGGCGTCCTCAATGGATGCATCTTCCGGTAGTTCCTGAACTGCATGAACAACTTTTTCTTTTACTGTCATACTCGCATCCTATCACGACGTCCGAACGTAATCAATTCTTTTACTGCCAAAATTATTCCAGCGCCGCACGGCTGAAAGACCGGTCTTGCGGTCAGCTTCGGCGCGCGCAGTGGCGGTTTGCTCCTTCTTTTTCGGTCGTATGGTCATGACAGTATCCATCCTGGAGCCGAATCTTGCGCGAGCTGGCCCGGAAGTCAAGGGTGATTTTCGCGTGGCGGGTGCGCCGAGAGGGCATAATTGCCGATTGAGGATTGCAGAATGCCGATGGCAAAGAATCGTCCTTCGTCGTCGTCCTCGTCCATCGTCCTCGACAAACGGGGCGCGGGGATCGAGGACGACG
>JAIPIM010000298.1 GCA_021734725.1 Minisyncoccota bacterium
GGATGCGTCCCGTCAAAAGCGTTGCCCGCGCAGGCGAGCAGACTGGACTGGCACAAAAGAAATTATCGAAACGCATTCCGGCCGCGGCAAGCCGGTCGAGATTCGGCGTTTCAATCTCGTTGTTGCCGGCACATCCCATGGCCCAGGCACCCTGATCGTCCGATAAAATAAAGAGGATGTTCGAGAATGGTTTCTTTGAAGATTTCATTCATGCCCTTCCTTGCCGGGAGTGAACCATTAGGCGAATACTCCTCGTAATCCGCAATCGCCGCCCGCTCTCGTCACCCCGTGTCCGGCCATTCCACCCGGTACGTTCCGCCGGCCAACCGCACGTGCAATGCCGATCCATCGGCCTGACTGACCTCCGCCTCACTCGACAGGCTCAGACTTTCACCATCGAGCAGAACAGCATCGCAGCCCGCGACGGGAATCGTCAGCGTTGCACGGCTGTTCGGTGGAATGGCCACTGACCATTTGAGCGTCCCACCGCTCCGCCGCCATGAACTGCGGATCGTACCGCGCGGCGATTCAAACGACGCTTCAACAAATTCAAGGCTCGGTAAAAAGGACGGTGCAAGATCAAAGGACTCAAAGCCGGGCGATGCCTCATCAGGGCGGATCCCGCCCAAGCCAGTATAAAACCAGACGGCCGGACCGGCCATCGTGGAATGGATCTGAGACCAGTGGCCGTTCCACTGTTCCCAGATCGTTGTCGCACCCGATCCCAGCATGTAACCCCAACTCGGCGCTGTCTCCTGGTTGAAGATCCGGTCAACGACATCGTCCCGCCCGTGACCCGATAAATAGTCGATGAGAAACCCGGTCGCCGTCATTCCCGTATCGAGATGGCCCCGCGAATCAACGGTAATCAACTCAATCAGTTTATCGTGAACCCTTTGCCTCAGCTCCTCAGGCACCGCTCCAACTGCCAGGGGTAAGACTTGACAGGCCTGTTCAGGAAGCAGGTAATACCCGTGCTCTTCTTCGAAAAAGGTACGGTGAAGTCCCCGCCGCAATCGTTCCACTGTTGCTTCAGCCTCCGGGATCTCCTCGTCCCGCCCCAGCACGCGGGCTATTCGAATAAAAAGCTGCCATACGTGAATCATATACGCCGTGTTGACCAATTCCCTCATTGCGATGTCCGGTGCCCGACCGCTGTCCATGCCCCGCCCGAATGCCACCCAGTCGCCGTGGAAACACCAGCCATAGGCATCCGCTTTCACGATTCCTTCACGAACGGCCCCCCGCACCCGCTTCAAGTAACCTCGCATCACCGGAAAAGCCGATTCCAGCGATCCACGGTCCCGAAAGAAAAGCCACAAATGCCACGCCAGTACAACAACGACACCGCCCCAGATCGGACTCTCCTCCGCGTGAACCGTGGGCGCACAGTGCGAAAGTCGCCCGCTGTCGGGTTCATACACATCGCACCAGTCGATCAGCCATTTTCTCATAAACGAGGCAGCATCCATCGTGTACAGGTATGCCGGCAGCGCGGCCTGGCCGTCGGCACCGTAGCCAAACCGCTCACGATGCGGACAATCCACACTGTATCCGCCCAAATCCAGACACCGAAGCGTATGCACGTTAAGATCGTGAATCCGGTTGAACAACTCGTTCGAGCACCGAAACGATCCCGCCGGGCTCATCGCCGATTCAATTAGAAATGCCTCCGCATCCGCAAGGCGCGGAAGGCTGTCGAGCCCTTCCACGGTCATATACCTGAAGCCCGCGTAGTTGAATTTGTTCTCAAACATATCTTCCCCATCGCCGGAAGCATGGTAGAAGGACACCTGGTTGTAGCTGTGATCCTCCACCCTTTCGTTGTCCGCCGGAAGATCGAAAAACCGCATGGTAACCGTCTGCCCGGCCGCAAGATCGCGAAACCGGATACGAACCCAGCCCGCAAGGCATGTACCGAAGTCAATTTCGTATCGTCCATCCCCCAGCGCCCGGATCTTGCGTGCCGGAAACGTCTCGCCAATCCGATTCGGCGGGCACGTCCGCGCGCTGACGGTAATTGGAGGCGCGGAAACAGCTCGAGCCTTGTGCCAGCCTCTGTCCGAGCAATCCTGCCTGTTCCAGGCACGTACGTACGAACGAGCGTCGACCTCTTCGCCGCCAAAGTTGTTCCACTGCCACAAGCCGACAATCAACCGGTTGGCCTCACGGCATAACCACGATTCGTCACTCGCAAACAACACCCGCAGATCCTCTCCCGGCGAACGTGTGTAGCCTTGCAGGCGAAGCAACGGTGTCATCCCCTCATGTACCCTAAACTGATGCGAAAGATACCATCCGGAACTGCACCACAGCGCTATACAATTCACCCCTCGCCGTAGAAACGGCCGGACCTCATGGACAATAGACAAGGCGCGTGTATCGAGCTTGGTCAGGGACGGCGCAAGCGGCTCCTCCCCAACCCGTCGACCATTGATGTAAAGTTCGTAGTACCCAAGGCAGACAACGGCCAATGACACCTGCTCCGGAAGATCATCGATCACTACGTTACGCCGCATCCACCACGTGGGATGACGGTGAAGGGACCCCTTGTCGTCGAAGGTCGGACATGGCTCGCGGGCCGGGCTGATCCAGTCCGCATCCCAGTCCGTTTCGTCCAGAAGCCCCATAGTCCAGTGGTTAATCTCACTCCATTCACCGGCATGACCGTGCGCATCCCAAACCCGTACCTGCCAGTAGTACCTGCCGCCACTGACCATGTTCACATCCGCCGGCACGGGACACTCTTGCTCGTCGCTGCAGACGCGGCCGCTGTCCCAAACGTCCCCGGAATCGTGGCGTAAACGGTCCGGGTGCGAGGCAATTCGAAGCTGGAAGGCCCCCTGAAACTGGATTAACCGCACAATTGACGTCAAGATTACTAGGCCTCAGCATTGGAGTACCTTGTGTTATTATGAGCCTTACAGCCGGTTTCGGGGGCACTGTGACCGCCTGTTTCTGAGGGTAATGCCGCCGACCGTCCGCTGAAAAGCCGGATCCGACTTTTCAGCGATATCAGGCTGTCGGATGTAGTGGCTCGGATTCATCAGATTCGGGGCGCTAAGTCCGACGGGCCGGTTGAAAATCTCGTCAATAACCTCTCGCGTTATGGCCACCCAGTGCCTGACTCGCTCCGGGTCGCCCTGCACAGTCTCCACGTCTTTGAGCGTGATATCCACATGACAGTCCTTGCATGCAGCCAAGTCGTTCCTCAAGATGGAACGAACCCTGTGTACATCAAAGCCGTAGCCTACCATGTCGGCGGGACTCGGACGGTAACTCAGAACGTAGTCCTCCCATATCTGCTCCGCGCATCGGGCAACATCGGCAAAAGGTGATACGGCTATACGGCGAAGGTTCGGTATGCGCCGCAACATGTCGATCTTGTTGGTGAGGTCTTCGCAACAGCCATAGGCCACCAGGCCGAAGGGCTCGAGTATTGGAAGCTGATACCGCACCATGAATTCATCGTGCATGTCCGGAGAAACAGCCGTCAATTCCTGGGCCGCCATGAACCACCACAGCTGCTTGCGCTTGACACCGTTCACATTGGCCGCCGGATCGTCCAATTCCTCGGCATAGGGCATGGCCTGATTCTGGTGCGCGCAAAGTCCCCAGTCGCCGCGGGCTTCAGCCTCCTCATGCGTTCGTAAAATCCCGTCGCTCATGAACTTGACAAGGCGATGCAGCCAATCAGGATGGTCGACCATATCCATCATGACATTTTCGATTCCGCGTAAATATCCCAAGTCGGTGGAGATATCGCCGGTCCACATGCGGTACGCCGGGCCGCGGTCCACATTGATCGTGATGATGTCACCAATGGCATCCTGGAGTCGTCGCACGTTTCTTGACGTCTCATCCTCATCAATTGCGTGCCGGGGGAAGCGAAGATTGTCGATGTCTTCGAGGTCTTTAATAGGATAATCTATCTTGAAGGAGCCTCCGGGTTCATCGCTGTAATTGCGTTCCCCGGACACGCCCCAACCATTGCATGTTCTCGTTGCCTGCACCGTAACCCAAGGCTCAAAGATGGAATCATCATCGAAGGCGCCCCAGAACAGATGCTTGCGGAAAAAGTCCTCGTAATGCCGGGCAAATGGATCTTCGCACATGCATTTCGACTGCGGCATTTCCTTCCACGCAAACGCACGAACGTAGATCAACGGGCGCGTCTTGCGGAGGCTGTTGTGAGCTCGCCATAATGCACGGCGTTCCACTTGAACCGGTTTCGCGCAAAGCTCCACATACTGCTTTGCCAAATCACGCAAAATTCCCGCGTCTCGATTATTCACTGCGTCACCTTTCCAAGAATCCATTCAATTGCTTAAGCTGTCGGAGAAAGAACAAGGTAAAACAACAGTGTAATCTTGGCCCGGGTAATATCAAGGACGGCACATCGCGGGATTTCCAGTTGTAAAGCGGTCCTATGGGCCGCAGACCAACGCACCTGCGGGCCTGGAGACCCACTTTACTTGCGGGTCGGCGACTCAAGGCCCTATATTTCTTGCGTTGCGCTGTACGTCCGAATGACCAAAACCCGGAGCACACGGACTTAGCCATTAAACAAATCCACAGCGATCCTATAACTCATCAGAATTGGCGGATTTCGGGGCATTTTATGCTTGGGTGACTGCAAATTTCGCGACTCCCAGTTTGCATTTTTAAACAATTTGTGATTGAACATCCAGCATCGAAACAACCAGATTACGGTAAAGATTACGGTAAAGATGAAGGTGAAAACGCTTCAAAACCGTAATCTTTACCCTAATCTTTCACCCCAATGGATCCCATGGGATGCCTGTGAAACAAATCCAACTGTGGATAAGCCCGGATGGGGGGGGTGGGGAGCAACGGCGGCCCCGGCGGACGTTGGTCATTGCCGGAAAATGACCACATTCGACTCTGTTTCTTCCGAACAGAAGTAAACGGCACGCAATAGACACTGAGCATGGCAGCCCGTTCAGCATTGGCGCGGAATGGCATTTCTTTATTCCAGGCGATCACCCAGATCGAATCCGACGCGCCCCACAATTTCGTTCACGGTT
>JAIPIM010000299.1 GCA_021734725.1 Minisyncoccota bacterium
CTCATGCAACTCCCCAAGGGAAGGTTCTGAAAACCCCACACGTCTACACCAGACAGCAAGCTCGGCAGACAGAATCTTTCCCGGAAAACTCTCCGGATGCTTCGCCACAAAGCTCCGTATATACCCGCGAGCGTTCCGTGCCGTGTGCACCGCTGCCTCCGAGTTACCGCTTCGCCTGTAATGAAGGGCTTGATACAGTTCCGCCAGACCCAGGTGAAAACATGCATCCACGTCGCCCGGATGCTCGTCATACCAATCGGAAAGAACTTCTCGAGCCTCAACCACGTCGTCTGAATCAGGATCCTCTTGTCGCTGAAATGCCAACTGGATTTGTGCGATGGCCGCAAATTTGGCCGCTACATCCGAGGGCGGTACGGAACCCGCAAGTGCCGCTGCTCTCTCATGCAATCGCAACCAAAATGCCTGCAGCGATGTCGTACGCGCTACCTGGTAAACGTTCGTTAGATACCGCTCAACCACATCACCGTTGCCCGGATTCAGCTTGGCAGCATACTCCAATAGATGCATGCCCTTGCCGGCATTCTCGGCGGCCTGCTCCAGTGTCCGCGCACGATAGTGTGTCACACACTCTGCCATACGGAGAAGCAACGGAATCTGAGCATCGTCCTCGGACCCGCGCCACACCGCCGCCTGATAGAGCGCATAGGCTCGAGAATAGCGTCCCTGCTCAAACATCTCGTCAGCACGCGTCACATAATAACCGTACGAGTGCCGCCACACCCACCACAATCCACCCGCTGTCCCCAGACACAGCAGGAGTACTAATGCGAAGACGGTTGCCTTTTTAAACCTAAGTTTCATACCTGCTAAAACCCAAACATCAATTCCTCGATCCCATACAGCGGACGCTGATGGAGACCAATGCACACTTTGACACAACCAGAGCCACTCATGTTCGCCCGCACTATAGACTTGGACCTGCCTTTGTTCAATGGCCGATAACAGCCCCCGCGCTGGATCTATTCATCAACTTCAAAGACTCAAAGATGCAAAACACTATAACCTAGTGGTGTTCGGCATGGCATCTGGTTAAGGTGCGTGGGTGTGTGAGTTTGGCATAACCGCATCGGCCACAGCATTCTCAGAGCCTTAGAGCCTTGGAGGTGAATAATGCAAGCCAGGGTGTTGTCACTCGCGGCGATTCAGGTACATTAAGAGCCGGATCAGCCGCGGAAAATTGCCATGACCACACGTATCATAATTGTCGGCCACGGTGCTCAAGCCGAAACGTACTACAGTTCCTGTTCGCAAATACCGGGAAGCATCGTTCATCTTGTTGCCGGGACGACTTTTTCCGCGACCGATGCCGAGTCACTGCTGAACGGTCAGGCTGGCGACATCACCATGCTGGTGAACCTGCTGCCGTGGCCGACCATGAAGTCAGTGACCAGTGTCGCCGCTGAACAAGGGATCCCTCTCTTACTTGCGCCACCACCGGCAGAAACTCGCGAGGCCGCGACCCGTCTATTCCAGTGGTTGAAGCGTCATCAGGTACAGCATGCCGTCGCCCATCCTATGCACTTTCATCCGGGCATTGCACGAATGAAGGAGTCCGCATCAACAGGTGTTCTTGGTCCGCTCACACAGCTGGAGATTGTATACCAAAACGCCGCCCAGGATAATTTTCCGCTCTGTGTGCAGTCTTCCGTCCTGACGGATACCGGAGGATGGGTCCATTACCACGCTATCGATCTGGCTTGCTGGCTCCTGGGCAGACCGCGGGGTGTACAAAGCTCGGAAACTCCACCAGGGCACCTGTGCATCGCCTACCCGAACAACTGCACGGCTAACATTCGTATTGCCTCCGCCCCTGAAGGTACGTCCAATACCCTGGACGTCCAACTTAGCGGCGGCCACGGCACGATGCACTACAGCGGCCCCCATACTCCGACCAATGGATGCTCAGCTTGCCTGACCCAAACCCTAACCGTGGGTAACCGGAAACACACACGCAATTTGCCCGTCCCACGCTACGCCCCCTTAACCATCCAAGTTGGCTACCTGCTCCAACAGCTTAAACATCGCCAACCCATCGCCGCCCACAACCATGAAACGAGCCTGGATGTGCTGGGTTGCATAGACACTGTTCGCCAAACCGATCGATCCCATGGGTGATATGCTGTATGGCGCCTATTTCTCATCTCCATCGGCAAATGTTGACGCCGGCACGCCTGGAGCGGTTCAAGGAAGTGGCCGCACGCCGTCTTGGCTGTTTAACCGTCATATTCGAGAACATCGGAGATCCTCACAACATCAATGCCTGCTTACGATCCGCGGAAGCCTTCGGACTTGCACGTGTGTTTGTGCTGTCCGATGAACCTTACAGACCCGTCGAAGGAGTCAGCATGTACGCCAACCGCTGGATAGAAGTGTCGCACCGGTCAGAACGTGAACCACTGATCGACGAACTGCGAAACGTCGGATTCTCCATTGTCGGCACCATGGCAAGCGACAACGCCGTTCCATTGCATGCGTTAGAACTCCCGCCGAAAACCGCACTGGTAATGGGAAATGAAGCGCTTGGATTAAGTGCTGAACTCATCGACTGCTGTGACAGCTTGGTCACGATCCCCATGGCTGGGTTCACTCAAAGCCTAAATATATCCGCCGCCACGGCAATCTGCCTTGAGCAACTCGCCCGTGCATATCGTCAATGCAACCACGATGTCTTGATTTCCGGCAAGGAACAGGACGCGCTTGTCACCCAATGGTGCAATCGTGAAGTGCAGGCTAAGATGCGCAAAGCCGATGATAACTGAGTTCCCCAAGAACAATTGAGTCTTGATCCGGTCAGAGTGCATCGTGTCGATCTTAAGCAAAAGGTAAGTACGCAAACGAATTGCAGGACATGATTGAAAGCATCGGCCCGGACGTACTGCTGGTTGTGAGCCCTGCCAATCGCATCACCTCCTGCAACGCAAATATTCTGGCCGTGTTCGGCTATACTCGCTCAGAAGTCATGCATCAACCTACGGATTTCCTTTTCTCTTTCTCCCCCCTCCCCGTCCGTATGTCCCTAAGCTATCAGCACTTGAACTGGCGAGGGTTCCGCATACGACGCGGCGAAGGAATCAGAAAAAACAACACTGCCATCTATCTCGAAATCATCAGCGGCGAACTGCGGCGGCACCGGGGTACGGTCATGCTGATACGAGATATAACCAGCCGTAAACACGCCGAAGAAGAAATGTTGCGGACTCAACAGGAACTTGAACAGAACTACACCAGGCTTAAGCAACTGGAAGAAATGCGCAAAGGTCTTCGAACGCTTCGGACAACTCTTGCCTAAGAAGTATTCCGCGGGCCTTGGACTCACCTTCTGCAAACTCGCGGTGGAAGCACACCAGGGGATGATCGGACTGCGAAGCAGAATCGGAGAAGGAAGTACATTCTGGTTTAAACTGCCAGCCGCAAATGCGGCACATGCACGGGTTTAAGAGCCATAACAACGCGACCTCCCCCAGTGCCCGCCTTGTACTTGATTCGTGCTTCGTTCGTCGTTCGGGAACCAAGGACCACAAACGAAGAACAAGGCTTGTAAATTCTGCATCTCGTAGACTCTGTTGCCCCTCCTACGTGAGGAGCCGGATAATACCCGGCGTCACATCGGCAATGGAATGAACGCTGTCCCGGAGGGGCTGCGCGCCACGGCCGAATGCACAGAACGGCACCTTATTGCGCGTATGCACTTTCCCCTCCTCCTCAATGTTGCCGTGATCACTCACCAGCAAGAGTAACTCCTGTTCGCCCCTGAGCCCCCCCATAAGAGCATCCAGGAAAATGTCGAACGAACGCAAGACACGTACCTTCTCTTCACGTGTTCCACGATGCCCCGCATGGTCCGAAAGAAAGAACTCAAACAGGGTGACGTCCACACTGTGCATGATCGCCAGCAGATGCTCCGCCGCTGTCTCCTCGGAAATGGTTGGCACATCGGGACAACCGTGGGCACGCAGCCACTGGCGCGTAAGATCGTGGTAAACAGCCCTTCCGTTTAGCATATCGGCGCCTGTCCGAGTTTCGCCGAATGCGGCATAGGTGGCCACTGTTGTCACCGAAGGCAACGAGTCAGGCAGACTCCTCTCCGGTCGCCGGGCATACGCATTGGCAAAGGTACAGGAAAGTCCGCGGGACAACAATTGAGAGAAAAGGTTGTGCTGTTCAATGATGACTCGCAGGTCCGCGGTCGGAAATCCCTGTATATGCCGCCCTGTTCGCGCAGGGGCATTCACACCGGTAAGTATTGCAGTCTGGCCCGTCGCACTCTGCGGTAGGCCATCTACCCCCAGGGACGCGTCAACCGGTACGCAGTGTTGCGTGAACAAGCGGCGCAACGCCGGACATTCACCATAGACACTGTCCGCCAGCGGTTCGCGTGGCAGACCCAAGCCATCTACCATAACCAGTAACACATGCCTCGGCCTGCTTGCGCAATTGCCGGTCATAGGGCCCCTCGCCTAGTCTCGCATGAATTCGTCACTTTTTGTATTACCTTAACAGTGTGTCCCACGGGGGGCCACTTCATAGCAATTGACCAAGCACAAGAGCAAGTTACCGCACGGATACCGTGCGTAAACCAACATCCGCGTCTCATCCTATGATCATTGGTATACTTACTGTCGATATCGAGATTCCGAGCGCTTACTCACTGAAAGATAAGCGCAGGGTGCTGAACCGCATCCGTTCGCGCGTTCGCCAAAAGTTCAATGTTGCAATCTCTGAAATTTCACAACAGAACATCTGGAACTACGCCTGCCTGGCAGCGGTCACTGTAAGCAGCCATCAACAACATGCCAACCGAGTGCTGAGCAAGGTACTGGAATTAATTGAGTTGCTGCCCGATTGCGAGGTCGCCGACGTGACCATGGAATTCCTCTAAGCCAATGCAGACCAGTCACTGAAGAATAACGCTATTACCGTCAACCCCGCAAGCCGAGGACTGGCGTGTTCGATTAATTTGGGCCCGGCAAGGTGTCATTAGTATCTCTTAACAAAAAAGCAAAAGCGGCGTTGGAAGCCCTG
>JAIPIM010000300.1 GCA_021734725.1 Minisyncoccota bacterium
CGGATATTCCTGACGCTCCTTACGCTGCTCAACCCGCAGCGTCCCGACACATCTTCCTGCCATTTTTATAACGTGAAACCGAAACACGTCGTCTTCCGCTGCATCCCCTGCACGGGGCAAGCGCCCAAGAAGCTCGGTTACATAACCGCCTATCGTATCCGCCCCGTTCTCCGGAGGAGGCACGTCAAGAACCTCAAAGAATTCCCGCACATGTGCTCGCCCGTCAACCAAGACATAACCATCTCCGAACTCGACGCCCGCCTTCCGCGCTTTCCCGGCCGGTGTAATCTGGCCCACTACTTCAGCTAAAATATCATCAAGTGTGAGGATGCCGGCAGTCCCGCCGTATTCATCGACCAATAGCGCCATGGTGGCTCGCCGCCCCCGCATATCGTGAAGCAGCCCCTCCACTTTAGCTGTTTCGGGAAATACATGAGCCGGATAGACAGGCGGCATATCATGAGCGGTTTCCACAACCACCTCCGCGCGCAGCGTCCAAAGTGGCGCTGCCAGCCTTGTCTCATCCAGATTCGGTGAAACATCGATCACCGAGAACACGCCCCAGATATCGTCAAGGTCCTCGTGATATACCGGCAGGCGGGAGTGCCGGGCTTTCCGCGCCACAGCAAACGCCTCTCGTACTGTCATGGAATCCTCGACCCCAACAACCTCTGTCCGCGGGACCATGATATCATGTGCCTCAAGGGTTCCCAGCCGGAGAATATTCTCGACAAGCGTCCTCTCAGTTCCGGTTGCCGCACCCTCGGCCTCCCCCAACTCAAGCAAAGCAGCTATCTTGTCACGCGTAAGAACACCCCAGGCACTCATGGCGTGCTGCCCCAAAAGAGCAAGCAATACGTTGGTAATGAGACGGACCACCAAACGGACCGGCATAAGCACAGTACCGATATACAAAAGTGGTAAGGCGATAAACCGCGACAAGCCTTCCGGATGTTGTACGGCAATGGTTTTTGGAGTCACTTCCCCAAAAATGAGCAGCAGAACGGTGCTGGCGCAAATAGCAACCCCCACTCCGCTCTTGCCAAAGACGGCCTGCGCCAAAGCGGCAATCATGCTGGCCAGAAGCACGTTGACGATCATGTTGCCTACGACACTGGTGCTGAGCACGCGCTGCGGCTGTCGCAGGAGCTTGGCGGCAGCTCGTTCGCCTCGCCCGCCCTCGCTCATCCGCTTGGCCTGCGTGCGACTCAACGCGAACAACGCCGTTTCCGAGCTTGAAAAGAAGGCTGAAAGCAACGTCAGCACGGACAGCCCCAGGATATTGAGAAGAACGATGACCGCAGTCGCGCTCATATCTCCTCCCTCATGGTCGCGGCCCCAGCGTTCGTCGTCACGTTCCCAACGTCTGAGATATAGGACGTCGAAGATGCGTGAGGGTGATGGTGGAAGACCAATACGTCAATGGGAAGAGAATAGTGTGCCGCGAAGGAACCGGGAGATATGCCCCCCCATAAAGGACCTTCATCAGACTCACTGGAGCTACGGGACTGCCCTGATGGCGGTGGTTTGTCTTCAGTCGATAACTCGTCCATATGGCGGTTTGGCCATTACTCCAACTGTCATACCACAATCATTTACGCAGTGCTTCCCTGGCATTCGGATCAGCATCGGATCAGCAAAGGTGAAAGAACGCAACACCCTTAATACTATCAATATAGACTATTTTTGATTAGAATCAAGAGGCGTTTGCCGCGGCCGCATCTGAGGGAACAGAATCACATCCCTGATCGAGGGCGAACCGGTCAACAGCATCAAGAGCCGATCAATGCCCATGCCCATTCCTCCGGCCGGTGGCATGCCATGCTCCATTGCCGTCAGAAAGTCTTCATCAATCCGGCCGCTGACCTCTTCGGCGGTTCCATGCACTCGTTGTACCTGATCCTCAAAGCGGCGGCGCTGTTCCAAGGGGTCGTTAAGCTCCGAATACCCCGGGGCAATCTCCTGACCGCCGATTTCGAGCTCGAAGACATCCACCAACTCCGGATTGTCTTCGCATCGCTTTGCCAAGGGGACGAGTTCAGCGGGTAGACGCGTCACAAAAGTGGGTTGTATCAATGTACGTTCTATCAGCTTCTCAAACACTTCATTAGTGGCCTCGGCAGTCGAGCTTCCCTGCGGAATGTGTAACCCATGCTTTTCTCCCCGCTTGCGACGCTCTTCATCCTCCACTTGAAACCAGTCCTCACCCATCCGTTCTTCCACCAAATCATGATACGCGACCCGCCGCCAGGGACGTTGCAGGTTAATAACTGTCTCATCTTCAAACTGGATCTCCAAGGTACCTAGAACGCGCCCAGCAACCGTGGTAATAAGAGATTCGACAAGTTCCATCATCCCCCGGCAGTCGCTGTAGGCTTCATAGATCTCGATCATTGTGAACTCCGGATTATGACGTCGCGAGAGGCCTTCATTCCTGAAGTTCCGGTTTATCTCATACACTTTTTCGAATCCACCCACCAAAAGCCTCTTGAGGTACAGTTCCGGCGCAATTCTAAGATACATGGCACTGTCGAGCGCTGCGTAATACGTTTCGAACGGCCGGGCAGCGGCACCACCGGGTATGGCCTGGAGCATTGGGGTTTCCACCTCTATGAACCCACGCTCATCCAGGAAATTACGAATTTCGCGCACCACGGCCGCCCGGGTCTGAAAGAGTTCTTGCACCTCGCGATTGCTGATAAGATCCAGGTAACGCTGGCGGTGGCGTTGCTCTACGTCCGTCAATCCATGCCATTTCTCGGGCAGTGGGCGCAACGACTTGGTCAGCAGATCGAACGTTTCAATCTTCATGGTGACCTCTCCCATACGGGTACGGAAAAGGGATCCCTCCGCACTGATGATATCGCCGATATCAAGTTTCTTGAATAGACCGAAGGCGTCCTCACCAAGCACATTTTTCTTGGCATAAACCTGCAGTCGCCCAGATTGATCGCGGACATCGGCGAAAATGGACTTCCCCATCTCGCGCACAGCCATCAGGCGTCCCGCAATGCGGGTACGCAACTCTCCCTCCGCCCCCTCTTCGGAACGCTCAAACATCGCCAGTGCTTCGGCGGCGGCACACACGTCATCGACGCGATGACCGTATGGTTTGATTCCGGCATTAAGCAAGTCGTCAAGCTTGGCAAGCCTCTGTGCCCGCAAATCCGACGTTGTCGCTAATTCGTTCTCGGAAGACGGTGAGTTGTCTTTCTGCATGGTATACAGCTCCTACCTTAAGACCCGGTCAGCGGTAATGTAAGCGGATCCCGTGTTGTCATCCAATCTTTTGCTTGAGGAATTCGGTGATCGCGGCACCCTGCTCAAGCACATGGTCGCGGAGATGCGGAGGTGTGATGATGCGAATGGCAAACGTCCGCAGGTAATCACCTTGAAGAGATCGAAAATGGTCCTTGTCATTGGCAAACAACCAGTAATCGCCTTCGTCGCGTGCCGAGTAAATCCGGACATCCCGCGGTACGAGCTTGGCAAAGTACGGCATGGCCGCAAAGAGAACATCCCCATGGTCACATCCCAGAACCTGAGCTAATTCATTTTCCGCTTTCAGCACTGCCGCAACATTCGAATGGGCCTCTGAAAACCGGCGGATATCTTCGCGTGGCCATTCACGGACGATAATCCCTTTGGACGAGCGGCGTTCGACAAAACCGTAGCCCCGCGGTTTAATGACGTAGACACTTCGATGAAAGCTGCGGTCTTGCAACCGTTCTATCAGCTGTTGAGTCACCGGACTGAGTGCCCCGTGCAGCCAATGCAGCAGCTCGTCGTCTGTCATTTCCCATAGGTCATCAGAGGTTGCTGTCCCCATCACAAGTTCTTCCTGAACAGCTCGCTGAAACACTCTTTGAACAGCCAGAGCCGTCTTATTGAGGTAGCCATGCTGGTGCAGGTACGAATAGAATTTCTGAATACGTTTTACATCCTCAATAAACCGTTCTTCTACCAACCATGTACCGTCCTGAACAAACGCATATCGCTGAATCTTCTCAACGTCAGGCATCCCGGTAAAGCCGATATGCAATGCGTCACGCCGCAGGTAGTCAAGCTTGTCGGTCCCCAGGTTCCGATCGCTGACGATCACGGAAAGGGGGTCCTGGCCGGTAAACAGCGTGGTCATTTCCGCAACAGACAGGCCACACGCCTGCAGTGCCTTTGACATACCGGCCAGATAAGCCACCCCGCGCCCATGGTGGCCGCCGCCGGCAATAGGCTCGATCTGGTGCGAAAACGGCCCGTGCCCAATGTCATGCAGTAAGGCAAAACCGCATAATCGGCGCACATCCGGCCCGCTGACACCGTACGCCTGGCAGAGCCTCTGAGTCAACCCCAGGGTACCGATGGCGTGCTCGAATCGGGTATGAACGGCCCCTGGGAAAACGAGAAAATTGACCCCCAGCTGTTTGCGCCATCGCAACCTTTGGAAGAGAGGGTGATCGATAATTGGCAGAAATGCCGAGATGTCCACAGACGCGCCGCCGGGTACACACACGGCTTTCTTTGGAATGTGGTCGCGTCCGCCGAAAGTCATCATACGGTGCCAGTATCTTCGCCGCTCCAGCAGCACGTGCACAATTCGTCTCCGGGCAACCCGATGGCGTCAACCACCTCTGGAAGCGTCAGGAAATCCAGAGATGTACAATTCAGATCGCGCCGCATCCACTCGACCATATCTCTATACTTTTCAGTTTCAGGGTCCAGGTATTGACGCAGTGTATCAGGTTTTGGGGAAGCACCTTCCAATGCTTTTATGGCACGCCGGGCAATCAATTCGTGTGTCCCCCGGGTAGATAGATTGTAATTGCATGGAAACATCAACGGCGGGCACGCCACGCGAACATGGACTTGAGCGGCGCCGGCGCCCCACAACTTCTGAATCGTCAGATTCTTCAGTTGAGTTCCCGGCACATTGGAGTCTTCGCAAATGATGAGCCGCTGCCCGTAAATGATATCTTCGATGGGGATCAGTTTCATTCTTGCGTTGCGACCCCGGACGTCCTGCGAGGGCGGC
>JAIPIM010000301.1 GCA_021734725.1 Minisyncoccota bacterium
GGCGCGCGCGAATCTTACCTTCGGGTGAATACACTACTTTTTTGGCATGCAGGCTGTAATGCGCGTGATCCTCGTGCAGGTATTCACACGTACTGAGCGCCACATCGTGCATGACGATTTTGCCGGATGCCTCGTACTCCGCACCGGATCCTTTTTCATACCATACGCCAAGGGATATTTTATGGTCGCCCGCATCGAACTCGCGTGTGTCAAGGTTGCCGGTCAACTCTTCACCGCGGATGAAAATACCCTCCTCCACGAGAGCGGCTTCGGCGTCCTGGCGTTTCGAAAAGTAAATATTTCCCTGGGCTTCCACATCCTTGGTTTTGATATTGACGTTTACGTAATCCGCCTCGAGCGACATACCCATGTACGTCAGGTGTACATCGCCCTTTCCGGTCGCCCATCCGGTCTTCGGGTCATACGTATAGTCATCCGCCTCAATATCAACGGGCGCTTTACCGTCGGCTTCCTGCCCGTTCACCCTGCCGATGCCGGCGGCATTGACCAGTAAAAGGATCAAGGCGAAAGCAAGCGTTGCGCGTACATTTCGGGGCTGTCTCATATCTTCCTCACATCCTCGTGCGCGCACGACTGGGGCCGTCTTCAGCCCGGGTTTCAAGTCCGTGTGGGTTACCGCGTCCGGCTTCCCGACGAATCTCACAAAGTCGTAACATAGCGAAGGTAAGATCATTCGTCCACTGGCTTTGCCTTACCGTCAGAGTTTCAATTCCAAACCGATATCGATAGCTGGCGGGGAGTGAGTGAGAGCGCCGACGGAAATGAAATCCACGCCCGTCGCGGCTACATCGGGGACGCGCTCCAGTGTGATGTTGCCGCTGGCCTCGAGCAGGCACGATCCGGCAGCCATTTCCACGGCCGCCCGCATTTCGTCATCCGTCATATTGTCGAGCAAAATAATGTCTGCCTTCGCCGCCAATGCTTCTTCGACATCGTCAAGCGTATCGGCTTCCACCTCCACGTCCAGGTCGGGACAGACATCCCTTGCCGCCTTGACGGCGCGCCGGATACCGCCGGGTCCTTCCAGGCTGGCCATGAGCCGGTGGTTGTCCTTAATCATGACTCGGTCGTACAGGCCGAAACGATGGTTCTCGCCGCCCCCTTTTGTGACGGCGTATTTTTCCAGGACCCGCAGACCCGGCGTCGTTTTGCGCGTATCCAGAATTTTCACGGCGTGTCGTCCCACGGCGTCCACGTACTGCCGGGTGAGTGTAGCGATCCCGCTGAGACGTTGCAGAAAATTCAGTGCCGTGCGTTCGCCCGTGAGTACGGCCCGTGCTCGCCCCGTGACGTGCCCCAGAATACGTCCCGGGCCGCACGATTCACCCTCCTCCGCCTGGGGTTCCCAATGGCACGAAGAATCAAGTTCCCTGAACACCGCTTCCGCGACGGGTAAACCGGCGCACACACAAGACTCGCGGGTCGTCAGAACACCCCGCACTTCCAAAGTTGGCGGCACGACGGACAACGTGGTCACGTCGCCGCTCCCTACGTCCTCGGTCAAAGCGGCTCGGCAAATCGTGCGTATGGTATTGGGATTAAGCATAACTAATGCTCCTTGGTGGCGGACCCCGCGGGATCCCCTGGTTCCCCGATGTTCGCGGTGCTTAGCTCTGAGGCATGGAGGATGCTGACGACTGCCAGCATCGCAGCAGCCTGGAACAGAACAATCAGCGCGCCGGCAGGCGGCAGCCAAAGGAGGGCAAGCGCACCAGCGCCAATGGAAAAACTCAACAGATGAATGACCATGACCGCCCTCGCCCGACTTAATCCCATGCGGACAAAACGATGCGAAATATGCGACAGATCACCCACGTGCAAGGGCCTGGACTGCCGGTAGCGAATGACGACTACCGCAAACAGATCGAACACTGGCAAGGCAAGGACCAGCAACGGAATCAACAAAGGCGCGGGCGTAGGGGTGTCGAGAGGCGTATAGAACGTTGTCATGGCTCCGATTACGGCCAAAATGTAGCCCAGAAAATGGCTGCCGGCGTCTCCCATGAAAATGCTTGCCGGCGGCCAATTAAAGACCAAGAAGCCGCCTGAGGCGCCGCAGGCCGAGGCGGCGAGCACCGCCACGAAATACTGTTCCCGCAGGACGGCTGTCAAACAGAAAAAAAGCGCCGCGATGGCGGTGGAGCCGGCGGCAAGAGCATCCATATTGTCGAAAAAGTTTATGGCGTTTATGACAAACACGATCCACACAACCGTGATACACCATGTCATCCACGGATTAGCAATGAACAATGTGATGCGAAAACCGGCGAGCGCGGTGAGGCCGGCGACAATCACCTGCCCGGTCAGTTTCCAGCCTGCATGCATCGGCCGCCAATCGTCCAGCATACCGAGCAAGACGAGGGCGAGCGCACCGGCCGTAATCACGGCAAGCCGGGGAAGTGCATCGGAACGGGTGAGCAGATAAGTCGCAACCCGTGGACTGAGGAGCCGCGCAAAAAAGGGGCCGCCTACGTAGCCGCCGAACACGGTGAGCAACCATGCGATAAACATGGCGATGCCGCCCAGGGAGGGCACTGCCCGGGTGTGTCGTTTATGCGTTTCCCGATACGGCTTGTCAATGAACGCCAGTCGACGCCCCAGCGAGCGGGCGCACCATGTGAGCACCACCCCCGTCGCCGCCGCGGTCAACCATACGAGTAAATAAACACCCCACCACGTCATGATCCCGTTCCCCCGACAGCCAGGACTCCATTGCTGTTGTATAGATCGACCAGTCTCCGTGGAAAACGTGCAGGTTTACCCGTCGCCAGGTTGTAATTGGCATAGTAGATCATGCCCATGCGATCGGTGTCTGCATAGGGGATCTCATACTGAAGATGTACTTTGTGTTCCGTCATGCAGGGTGCTCCGCGTTGTGAATGCGGGAAACAATTTCCTCCGTCACTTCTTCCGGCGTCATATCGCTGGAATCAACAATAACAGCATCGGGAGCGGGACGCAATGGTGCTATGCTGCGGGAACTGTCGATCCTGTCGCGTTCAGCAATCTCGGCCGCGACACTGGCGACGGTTGCTCCCGCCAATGTTTCTCCTTTCTGCATAAGCCGTCGCCGGGCTCGCACCTCAGGGCTGGCAGTAAGAAAAAATTTGTAATCCGCATCCGGGAAAACGACGGTTCCAATATCCCGTCCTTCCATCACAATGGTCCCCAGCGAGCGCGTGTGACGCTGGCGCTTAACAAGCCACTGGCGAACCCGCGGAATTTTTGCCACGTAACTGACGGCCGCGGCTACTTTGGGTGCTCGAATTTCGGACTGCTTCACCGGCTGCCCGTTCAAGAGCAGCTGAGGGACCCCTTCATCGGTCACTGTATATTCGATTTCGATGGTATCCAGAAGCGCCGCGACGCGCTCCGGCTTCCGGGCGACATCGATACCTGCGTTCAACGCAACCCACGTGACCGTGCGATACATGTCACCCGTGTTGATGTAAATACCGTTCATGCGCCGCGCGACCCTGCGGGCAATGGTGCTTTTGCCCGAGGCCGCCGGACCGTCAATCGTTATTTGCCGTTCACGTTTCACTGTGATGGTGTCCAGGTGAGACCCGGTGCACAGATCTCGATCCTATAGTTGTCGTCACAAGCCACGCGCCAAAGTGTTCAAAAGCATACACTTTAGCGCTATCTTGAACGATGGGCAAATCCCGCCGTACACCGTTTTATGACGCTTCAAATCCGGCGCATGAGGTACGCGGGGCTCCCGATTCGCCGATGTGCGGACCGCGCGGAGAACACGGAGATCGTGTAAGCGGTTCGACCAAGCGTAGCCGAGCAACTGAGGCATTACATCCGCGGGACTTCCTTGCTTGCATCTCCCCTCCCCCGTGCTACCTTCCTTTCGTCGACCGAAAGCACTTTTGTATCAGTAGTTTTCCCATCGGTTAAAGGACTCTCTGCGGTGTCTTCCACACTTAAAAGTCAAAGGCTGGAAGAACCGGTGCCGCCGACGGTATCCGCGGGCCGCAACGATATTTTCCTCGGCGATGTTGTGGCGCACGTCAGTGCGCCTGAATGTCGATGCCTTCTCTCGAACACGACCGGCATGCGGATCACGGTTGCGCAGGAGGAGCCTGGCCGGATGGATGCAAACGCCCCGGCCTGGATCATCAACATGCGATACGGTGATCGCATTTATCGCGCCGTGTACCGCATGGTTTACAACGCAGCGGGCCCGGAGAACGGTTTTCGCGCTACATTGGCCGGATGTCTGCATCCGGACGAGCCCTTGCCGTTCGAAATTGCGCTGACGCAACGTATGCGGATTTCGGGGCTCAAGGAGTTGCGGGGGGTCATTCCGCGCCGCGATGGAACCTTTGCGCTTCAGCCGGTCACAAACGCTTCTCCGCTGGAAGCGGGCTGGTCGCTGGACGGCAAACCAAGGGACCGCATTGCTCTGGCGCTACCGCTGCTGGGGTTTTCATCGGCCGAAGGGAACGACAGGGTCCTGTCGATCGCGACCGACCCTTACCGGGGCGTCGAGTACACGCTGTCAACATTGGAAACGGAACCAGGAACGGCGTTACTCGAATTCACGTCTAGCTTCGGCGGGGACTCCGATCCTCGCCCCAGTCAAAGCCGGACTGTTTTGGTCGCCGCGCATCCCGACGGCGAGGCGCAGTTTCTCGACACATTCTACGAAACGATTTCGCACATTGAACCCGGCCCTGCATGGGTGCGCGAGATACGCCTGAACTATTACGACTACATTGCCAACGTCGGCAAGGCCCTGGAACCCGACCTCAGTGCGCTCGCCGCGAAGATTCCGGAATCGTATCGCCGGCATGTGCTGGTCTGCCTGCACGGCTACTATGACTACCTGGGCCGCTACACCTTTGATTCGAAGGCACGTCGGCTCGACGATCAGTGGACATCATACGACAATCAAGCCCGACCACTGCCGATGAGCAAGGTCGAGTTGCGTCGTCGTATTCGCCTGGTTAAGTCGTTTGGGTTCCGGTGCGCGCTCTATTTT
>JAIPIM010000302.1 GCA_021734725.1 Minisyncoccota bacterium
GTGGGTGAAGGTGAATAATGAAGGCTAGAGGCGGAGAGCCTTGAATGTTCCTTGATACAAGGAATTCTGGACCCTATGTGGTTACGGATAACTGCGAGTTCATTCGACGTAGTCTGGACGTATTTCGTGACCATGGTGTACGGCGGGTTGGCTTGATCAGCAGCCACGTCCCATTACCCGATGAGCACACGATAGGACTTGGGAATCAAAATTATTGCCCGGTGGCGGCTACGTTTGTCGAAATAAGTGTTCATCGTCTTGCCTTGGCCTTGGTTGATTTATTGGACCGTCAGTTCCGCGGCGAAAAAGTGCAGAGCGTGACGGTGCCGTTTACCGTGAACCACGCGGCTGAGTGCGGCGGTTTGCCACGATGATCGGTCGTTTGTAGCGGAGTATAATCGACTTAATCCGTCAAGGAGTGTGACATGAAGAAGCATCCATTTATTGCAGCCAGTATGACGTTGCTGGTTGGGATGGCCCTATCCGCCGCAGAGGAGGGAATCCCTTATGACCGGCATATCAACATATACTGGACTGATGCAGCGCCGGAGCTGGACGGTAAAATGGACGAGGCCTGCTGGCGCGAGGCCGAAGTCGCTGGCGGTTTTCGGCGGTTCTCCAATAAGACTGAGATGGCCCATCCTCAGACGGACGTACGGGTCTGCTATGATGCCGACTACCTCTACTTTTTTTATCTTTGTCATGACCAAAACATTGACGAACTCCGTGTTGGGGCACCCGACGATACGCGGGACGTAATCGACGTCCAGAAGGACGTGGTCGAGCTCTTCCTGGATCCAGGGCGCACCGGTGTCGCGTACTATCAATTCTGTATAACTCCGCTCGGCGCTCGGTTTGACATGCGAGTCACGCCTGGCAAAAAGCGTCAGGTGGGGCTGTACACGCCGGAGTGGAACGTTGCCCCGCATATTGGCGGGAAACAGTGGGCCGTGGAGTTTCGGATTCCGTTTTCCGAACTCGCGTTTGATGGTGGCTTCATCGGTACGCCCCAGGCTGGCGACGAGTGGGGGATTAATTTTTGCCGTGATCAGGGCTACCGCAAGGAATGGTCCTACTGGTCACCGACGCGTGACCACAGTTTTCATCGGCCGGGCCAGATTGGGGTGGCAGTTTTTAAGGGTCGCAGGAAGGGGGAGCCGCTGCCCGGGATCAAGTGGGCCAAGGACACAACGTTGGACTTCGGGTCTAATGAACTCACGCTTCAAACGGATGCCAAGAATCTCGAAGCCGACTGGAGAATTCGGCATGACAGGCAACCGGCACCGGTGCCTGACGTAAAGACGGCCGGCGGAGACGATCTGACTTTCACGGTCCGTATCACCGACGGGGGAGAATGGGATGTGCGCGTAACTGTCGAGCAAAGACGCCGTCGTGTGTTCTCCGGGCGCGTTCTGGCGACACTGCCTCATGTGAAAAAGTTCCTCACAACGATTCACGATCGAGTACAGATGGGGTTAAAGAAAATAGAAGATGCCGCCGGTACCGGGTCCTTTACGAAGCTGCGTGAAAAAGCCCGCGAATTGTGGGTGGTCGTTGATCCGCTGGTGAAGCAACTCAAAAACCCGGACCGATTGACCCGCGCGCAATGGGCGGCGTTAGCAGAAGAATTGCCTCAGATAGAGTCACGTTGGAAGCCGTTGCGTTACGACTTGGAGATGTTGCGGTTTTATCCAGTGGATGCAACAACCGTGCCCCGGTTTGCTGTTGGCGCGGTCGGGCCGGCTGAGCGGATTTTTCAAGACACAACTGTTACGCCGGTCGATGGGCCCATTGAGATCCGGGGTGCCGGTAACGAGCGCGAGTCGTTCCAGCTGGTGCTGATGCCCTTCTGGCAGGACGTCGACCAGGTTACGGTCAGCTTTTCTCCGTTGACTGGCGAGGCGGGCACGATCCCCGGCTCGAGCTTCGAACTGAACGTTGTCGGATTTGTCAAACTACACAAATCCTGGGGTGGCTATTGGACGCCGGACGTGCTGTATCCGGATCGAACTGTGAGCTTGCGCAAGAACCACACACAGCCACTCTGGATCAATGTGTTTATTCCACCGGGCACTGAAGCGGGCAATTATCGCGGGCAGGTCCTGCTGACATCCGGCACCCAGGAGGTGAAGGTGCCGATCATCCTCCGCGCGTACGGGTTTGATATTCCGGAGAAGCGTTCGATCAGCATCGATCCCTGGTACTGGCTTGATGACGGCAGAGCCTGGCGCAAGTACTATGACGTTGACGATGTTCCCTTCACCCCCGAGCTATACGAGAAGCACCTCAAGACCCTGTCAAAGTATCGCTATGGCTGTTACCCGCTCGCCACGACCACGATGTGGTTAAAGCTGAAGATGTATCGCGAAGACGACGGCAGTCTGACATTCGACTTCAGCGGATGGGATTGGATTTGGAAGCTTGGACGCAAGTACGGCGCGGACAATTTGGGGGCATCGTTTGGCTGCAACTTCAATGCCCTGCGGCCGTGTTTTTCCGGACGTTTGCCAATCTATGATCGTAATACGGGCGAAGAGGTTGCCACGCCTGGCAGCTATAACCGGGACATTGCCAACTGGGAGTACACATATCGCGTGACCGGCAAGACCGACTTTATTGCGAACCCGCTTTACCGCAAGTATCTCGCGCAACTTGTTGAGTATCTACGCGAGAACGATCTGCTCGACAATGCGCACTATGAGATTTACGACGAGCCCAAGACCGGGAACGAATGGCAGGACGTTCTGGAGATGCACGGGTGGCTGAAACAATACGTTCCCGATCTGAAGCTCAAGAGTTACGGTGTTGGTCCCTGGAGGTATGAGGATCGGCCGGAGTGGAGTCCCGTTGGATTCTATGATGCATGGGCACCGGGGCTGGGTTCGCTGACCCCAGAGCGCGTGGCGCAGCTTCATGAGCGACAGGCCGCGGGAGAAGACTTTTGGTTCTATACCTGCAGTGCGCGCTACCGTGACGTTGATCGCACCTCTGCACCGCATATCTGCCTTTACCAGAACCCATTGGCCCCACGCATGCACGGATGGGCCGCGTGGAAACTGAAAGCGGATGGATTCTTGATTTTCGCCTTGATGTGTGGACACCCGGAAAACGTCCAGGAGAATCCTGAGAAGTATTATTCCGAGCCCGTTTGGGAAAGCGGACGGACCGCCGCCCAGGGCTACCTGGTCTATCCGGGAGACAAGCAGCAGTTATGGCCCAGTATCCGTCTCTCCAGCGTTCGAGACGGATTGGAAGATTACGAATATTTCGCAGTCCTGGACGAGTGCCGGAAGAAGCTTGACCCCGAGAAGGACGCGGTACTGCTTCGCGAGATCAAGTCGGAATTGACGGTTTCGGAGGACATCCTTCCCTGGGATTGGCATGAGTGGACGCGGGATATCGGGAACCTTGAAAGCAAACGCCAACGGCTCGCCGCCCTGATACTGCGGGCGGAGGAAGCAGTAAGCTCACAGGAACCACAGTGATTTGCAAAGAGGCGAGATAGTTGCAAGGAGGCTCAGGTGGAGAGACGCCATAATGATTCGTTCACCCTCATCGAGCTGCTTGTGGTGATTGCCATCATTGCCGTTTTGGCCAGTCTGTTGCTGCCGGCACTGAACAAAGCACGGGATGCAGCGAAAAGGACCCTTTGTTCCAGCCAGATGCGCCAAATCTACTGG
Organism: Minisyncoccota bacterium; assembly: GCA_021734725.1. Lineage (GTDB taxonomy): Bacteria > Verrucomicrobiota > Lentisphaeria > Oligosphaerales > MVZH01 > JAIPIM01. Next base: position 3,681 of record JAIPIM010000302.1, read on the forward strand.
GGGTTCCAGTTTTATCAGGACGACTATGACGGGTTTTGCCCACCTTATCAGAAAGACTTGAACAGCAATCACAGCTGGCCTTGGCTTCTGAGCGATGACTTGGGGTATCTACCGTCTCTCCGGACGGAGGTCGGCGAACCCGCGTGGAACACTGTTTGGTGGTGTCCGGTAAGCGTCGCGAGTTCCAGGCAATACCGCTCGCTTACCACCAACAACAATTTATACAACTGGTTTATGAATTATGCCTACCCCTACGAGGAGAGTACATCTAAAATTCTGCGTGGACTGGGCGGTTCCGAAGACTGTCCGCCAGGCAACATATCGCAAATCATGTCACCTTCTATTACCATGGTGTTGGCGGAAGTGTGCTGGCAAATCACTGTGGGCGGACAGACGTTTCCAATGACGGCAAGCAAGCTCCATATCGGTACCAGTGATGTGACATTTGGCTGGCACGGGGGTCCCTATGCTGGCACCAATCTCCTGTCCCTGGACGGACATGTCGAATGTTTTAAAGATGGTGTCGCTCTTGGGCAGAAATTCATTGACCGAGCCTATTCTCAGCGGGAAGCGCCGTTCAACACGGATTGGAACTGATGGAGATCCGCAGAAGCTTGGGGGTACACATTAACAATTTGTGATCTACACACTAACGTTATTAATGGCAGCTGGTGTAATGAGATGACGAACGTCGTCGTGTGGTTTGTGGATAATATTCTTTTAACACAAAGGAGATGGAACCATGAGAGTACGAACAGCGAATGTTTTGGGCTGTAACCGCAACGGCAAAGACAAAGGAGGTGGCACGATGCAAGTAAAAACGAGTTCGTCAGTAATCAGTGCGGTACTGTTGGTGGTCTTGGTGGCGGGGATTGGTTGGGCTGCTCCGATCACCTCCATCACCACCACCCCGGGGCTCGTGGATGAGGACACTCCGGTGAGTGTCGAGACCACAGTGACATCGATCAGTACGGCTGGCGCAACATACAGTTCGTTGTATGGTGCTTCTTCAGTCGAATGTGCATCCGGCGGTATCAGCTGGTGGCCGCTTGATCGCGATGACCTGTCCTCGGCCAGCTCCAAGAATCTGTTCCTGGAAGGGCTTTCGCTTACCACTGCGGTGGCAAACAAGCCGTTCAAGGCTTATTTCACGCACCCCGCCGTCACAGCGAGCAGCGTCTTTTTCCTTTTCGAAGTCGGTGGCAACGATTCGTTCACGCTTTACCCGATAGACGCCGCCGGGAGTACGCTTGGCACGTACGAGCTTGTGGTCGGCAGCAGTGATTTTGGCGTAAAGGTGATGACGACGGGGGGCCTGCGCGACAGC
>JAIPIM010000006.1 GCA_021734725.1 Minisyncoccota bacterium
GAAGCGGCATGGGAGACGATGACGAAGAAGACAAAGGCAAGGATTAGGGTAAAGACAAGGAGCGGAGGCATGCCTCCTTTGTCTTTGCCGTTGTCTTTACCTTAATCACCGTGAGCGAGATTCAGGCGAGAGAGTAAGGCGAAAACCCAAGGAGACACAGCATGACCGCGAAAAGCAGCCCCAATGAACGACCCCCCCGTAACCCGAAACCCATCCGCGTCGGAGTCATAGGCGTCGGGCGCGGGCATGGTTTCGCCGCCGGGGCCGGCCCTCATCTTGGCATGGAACTGGTGGCGTTGTGCGACACCTGGGAGGAACGGCTGAACAAGGTCGGCAAGGAATTGGGCGTCACGACCTACACCGACTACGACGAGTTCCTCGAGCACGACATGGACGCCGTCATCCTGGCCAACTACTTCCACCAGCACGCGCCCTTCGCGGTCAAAGCACTGAAGGCGGGCAAGCACGTGATGTCGGAAACCGCGGCGTGCTTCACCCTGGCGCAGGGCGTCGAGCTGATCGACACCGTAGAACAAACCGGTAAGATCTACATGTTCGCCGAGAATTATCCCTACATGGTGTTCAATCAGGAAATGCGGCGCCTGTACCGGGCTGGCAAGGTCGGCACGTTCATGTATGGCGAGGGCGAGTATGTGCACCCTGGTTCGGCCGACTTTCACAATCGTATTTCTCCCGGCCTGAACCATTGGCGCAACTGGATTCCGGCAACGTATTACTGCACGCATTCCCTGGCGCCGATCATGTTCATTACGGAGACCTGGCCTGAAAAAGTAAACGGCTTTGTCATGCCGTACCGTGAAGACGATCCCGTGGCGCAGCGCCATGTGCGCGTCAGCGACGCCTCTTCCATGATCGCTCTGCGCATGAACAACGGCGCGGTGGTCAAACTCCTGCAGGTGTATCTGCGCGGGCACGGTGTCTGGGTGCGCATTCACGGCAGCCGCGGACAGATGGAGAACCTGCGGCAGGGCGACAAAAACATGGTCCGGCTCCGACGCGAGCAGTACCACGAGAAACGCACCGATCCCGAAGAGCAAATCTACCTCCCGGATTTCCCGGAACACCACGAAAAAGCGACGAGCGCCGGTCACGGTGGCGGCGATTTCTTCATGAACTTCCATTTTGCCGACGCGATCCGCAAGCAGAAGCCGCCCTTCCTGGATGTCTACCGAGGCGTTGCCATGTCGATTGTGGGCCCCCTGGCATACCGCTCGGCGCTGAACGACTCGAATGCGGTCGACATTCCGGATTTTCGCAAGGAATCGGTGCGCCGGCAGTACGCTGACGACCACTGGAGCCCGGATCCTACATGCCGCAAGGAGGGCGACCCTCCGCCGAGTATCCTTGGCGAAATCAAACCGTCCGATCAAGCCCTTGATTATGCAAAAAAAGTCTGGAAAGAAAATGGGTATACGGGCGAGTAACCCCGGAGAAGATTATGCCTCGACAACTCCAAATGATCTGGCCGGAAGATGCCGAATGTCCAGAATTATCCGTTCCGGAAGGCTACATGATTCGTCCGTTGCAGGAGGGCGACCAAGCGGGACACGTTCGCGTGATGCACGCGGCGGGTTTCGACACTTGGAACGAGGAGAGGTCAGCGGAGTGGTGGAAGACACGTGCGCTGCCCGACGGCGTTTTCGTCATCGTCCATGAGGCGAGCGACGAGATCGTTGCCACGGCCATGGCGTCGCATCGGCCGAGCCCGCTGCATCCGTTCGGAGGCGAACTGGGGTGGGTCGCTGCCGACCCCGAGCACTACGGACAAGGTCTTGGCCGGGCCGTCTGCCTGGCCGTTCTCAGGCGCTTCCTCGATGCGGGGTATCGTCGCATTTACCTGTCCACCGACGATTACCGTCTGGCCGCGATTAAGACGTATCTGAAGATGGGGTTCATTCCGTTTCTCTTCGCACCGGATATGGCAGAGCGGTGGCGGAAGGTCTGCCGGACACTCGACTGGCCGGTAGAGCCGGGCACATGGGCTCGGGCGAATGCGCTTGCGCACGAGTCTGAGACGGATGTATGAAGGGAGTTGAAGATGCAGAGTTTACAAAAGGAGATTAACATGGGTATTCGAGTTGGCATGTGCGGCGTCGGATCGTTTGCGCGGAATTTCATTCCGTTGTTCAAGGCGCATCCTGATGTTGAAAACATGATTTTGTGCGACCTCGATGCGGAGAAGCTGGCGACGCGGTGCGAGGAATTCGGGATCGAGGACCGGTGCCGGTCGCTGGACGAACTCTGCACGCTTGATGTGGATGCGATCGTCATCATCACGCAGCATCATCTGCATGGGCCCCAGGCGGTTCAGGCGCTGAAGGCCGGCAAGCATGTTTACTCCGCGGTGCCGTCCGCCATCTCCATGGAGGAGATTACCGAACTGGTGAAAACGGTGGAGGCGACGGGAAACATCTACATGATCGGCGAAACCAGTTACTACTATCCGTGCGCCATTTTCTGTCGGGATAAATTCCACAAGGGCGAGTTCGGACAGATCGTGTATTCCGAAGGCGAGTACATGCACGATTATCTGCATGGCATGATTGATGTGGCCAAGTGGCGGTATGGCAAGGATTGGAAGCAGAAATTCGGCATGCCGCCGCTGTTCTACCCAACGCACTCAACCAGCATGATTGTATCGGTCAGCGGAGCTTATGCAACGCATGTGTGCGGTATGGGGATCCCCGACCACCGGGACTACAGTTTACCGCCCAAGTCCGAGGAGGAAAAGCAGTACCGCCTCGAGGATTACTACGCTCGCGACGACAGCTACTGGGAAAACCCGTTCAGCAACGAAACCATGCTCTGCAAGATGTCGGATGGCAGCGTCGCGCGCATCAACGAATTCCGCCGCGTCGGCCACCCGGGCACCGTGGGAATGAGCATGTACGGGACCGACGGCAGCTACGAGCAACAGAGCGGTGCGACGGGCACGGGGTACAGTACAAAGGCGGGGATCTGGGTGAATAAAAATCTGGATGAACGCATGGACGTAACGGATCTGCTGGCCTGTGGAGGGGTGCCGGCCAGCGATGTCCCCGGCAACATGGACAAGGTCACGGCGGCGGACGGAACCCATGAGGGCGCCTCGAAACTGCATGACCTGTCGCGACTCCCCAAAGAGTTCATCGGTCTTCCCAACGGGCATGCCGGATCGCACCAGTTTCTCGTTGACGATTTCGTCCGGGCCTGCGTCAGCGGCCGCACCCCGCCGAACAACGTGTGGGACGCGGCGCGGTACTTGATCCCGGGACTTGTCGCGCACGAGTCCGCCATGAAAGGCGGTGAGTTGATGGAAGTCCCTGACTTCGGCAACCCGCATGCATGAAGGAAGCGCTTCCGGGGCAGGGGGGAATCTTTTATTGATGAGCATGCCTGATCGGAAGAAACTTTGTCGCGACAACGATGCAATGCGGCTCCGCCGCCACAGCAAGGGAATGAACCCGCTGTGCAGCAAACGGGCGTTCACTTGAATGACAGTCCTGAAGTTTGGAGGGTAAGACATTGGCAAGCATACGAAAGCGACTTGAGGCGGCAGTGGCCGGCAGACCGGTCGAGCAACCCGTCTACGCGGTCTACGACTGGTTCGTGCGGAACCGCCTGTGCGCGGACGACTGGGGCGGGTTCTTTGAGAAGGGGCTCGGGCAGATCAATCATGCCAATGTGATCCGCCATGAACACCCGAACTTCGAGCGGGTGGAGACCGTCTCCCGGCAGAACGGCGAGAAACGGACCGATGTGCGGATTGTCACTGACCGGGGTGAACTGCATGAGTGGTATCTGGGCGAATGGAAGCAGGAACACTTCATCAAGACGCCGGAGGATTACCGGATCATGGCGCGCGCCCTCGAGGGAGTGACAGTCCTGCCTGACGACACTGCGTTCCTGGAATCGGAACGGACGCTGGGCGACGGCGGCATTACGGTCGGGCAGCTCCCGGGGCTGGGGCTGGGTCGCACGGCCTTGGTGGTCCTGCAGATCGACTGGGTCGGGCTCGAGCAGTGGTCGCTCGACCTGGCCATGGAAGAGCCCGCCATGATGGAGCTGCTGGAGGTCATGAGCGCGATCAAGCTCGACGAAATCCGCTGTGCGGCGCAGAGCCCCGCCCAACAGATCAAGCTGTGGGAGAACCTCTCGGTCGAAACCATGGGGCCGCGTGTCTACCAACGATATCTCGCGCCGTTCTATCGTGACATCCTTGCCATCCTGGACGGTGCCGGAAAGCGGCTGCAGGTCCACTACGACGGTTCGCTCAAGGTGATTACCGATGAGATTGCCGCGCTGGATTTCGACGGGATCGATTCCTTTACCGAGCCGCCTGAAGGTGATATGTCAACGCGTGAGGCGCGACAGGCCTGGCCCGACACGTTCCTTTGGCAGAACATAAACCTGGGGTGGTACGAGTTGCCGGAAAAGCAGTTGGCAAAGACATTGGAACGGGTTCTCCAAGATGCCGGTCCCACCCGCCATTGCTTTATGATAAGCGAGGATATCCCCGGGAACTGGCGGGAAAGTATACCAGCCGTGATGGATATATTGAACGGGTAGGGAAAACAGCGCCGCCCCACAAGAGGCGATTGACAATGACAACGTCTTCATTATCTTCGGTCGATCGTAGTTATTACGACCAGGAGATCGCCCCTTTCCTGCCTCCGGTGGTCCTTGATTTTCATGCTCATACCTGGTCCGCGGAAAATTGGAAGGAAAAGCCGTGGGAAACCGGCAAAAACGGCGGTGGCTACATGGTGACCGACGAATTCTATCCGCCGCGGCAACTTCTGGAGGATGGCAACACCTGCTTTCCGGACCGTCGATACGAGGCGGTTTGCTTCGGCAACCCCACGCCCGCCGTGGATTGGGAAAAAGATACGGAGTACGTCGCGGCGGCGGCGCGTGACCACGAGCAACTGTGGCCGCTGGTTCTGGCGGGGCCGGATCTCCACGTGTCGCGTGAGCGCTACGAACAGGCGTTGGATGAAGGTGGTTTTCAGGGGTTCAAGGTGTTCTTGAACTGGTACGGCAACGATTACGGCAATGTGCGTGTGGAAGATATGCTCGGTCCCGCCGAATTGACGGTAGCCAACGAACGGCGGCTTGTCGTCCTCTTGCATGTTCCGCGTTCGGGCCGCCTGGCGGACCCGGAAATACAGGCTGGCGTCCGATGGCTGGCGGAGGCGTGTCCCCGAGCCAAGATCGTGCTGGCGCACTGCGGACGCTGTTACCTGCCGGCGGAAATGAAGGCGGCCATTGGATGTCTGCGGGGGCTAGAAAACGTCTGGATGGACACCTCCATGGTCATGGATCCCGTTGTTCTGCAAATCGCGCTCAACGAAATCGGACCGGGGCACCTGCTTTTCGGTACGGACTTCCCCGTAGCCGCCATGCGCGGTCGTCGCGTACGGGTCATGGACCACTGGGTGGATGTTGTTCTCCCCGGTTACCCGCCGAGTGCGTATCGCGTTTCCGGAGAAGGTTATCGAGCCGGTTGCATGGCGTGGGAGATTGTCCTGGCTATTCGCTGGGCGGCGGAATTGACCGGTATCGCCGATGACGAACGCGATGGTATATTTTACGGCAACGGCAAGAAACTGTTGACGGATGAAACCTGAGCCCTCGAAGTAGGCGATAGCTGCCATCTGTCGCCCACACGGCAGCACCGACACCAGGGCAAACCGCGGAATGGATGTTCTGGGCAGCCTGTGCGGTCGTTCTCGGCACGGGCGCAACGCTTGTCCGCTTCCAACCGCACCGGGAGGAGCCGTCACATCGAAGTCCGCTTCCGTGTGATGCATCTCACCCAGACGCACATTGGATCGTACAAAGCGTTAACCGTGGGCTGGATCGTGTTCGCCGTCGTGTTGGCGCCGATACAATGGACGAGAAAGACCGACTCAAAGCAAGAAATCGTTGGATCATGGGCAAAATAGCTTTAGCCGTCATCGGTGCCGGTTCAATCGGCGCGAAGCATGCCGAACTGGTGAACTCGCACACGGGGTGCCGTCTAGTCGGCATCGCCGATTCGGATCCGTCACGCAAATCGATAGCGGACCGGTTCGGCGTGCCGTTTTGCGCGTCCGTGGAGGAATTGCTTCGGCGGCAGCGGCCGGCGGGCGTAATCATTGCCACACCAAACGCGACGCATGCAAACGTTTCCTTGACCTGCGCCGAACACGGCGTGCACATGCTCGTTGAAAAGCCCATTGCCGATACGGTGAATGCGGCCCGGCGTATTGTGGGTGCGGGGAAAAAACACGGCGTCAGAATTCTGGTCGGCCATCATCGTCGGCACAACCCTCTCGTCCAGACAACGCGGGAACTGATTCGCCAGGGGGCTCTTGGAAAATTAGTGACCGTGTCCGTGTTCTGGCTGATACTTAAGCCGGACGACTATTTTGCCACCTCGTGGCGTCGCGAACCGCCGGGCGGGGGCCCTTTGTTGATCAACCTGATACATGATTTGGATATCCTGCGGTTTGTCTGCGGCGATGTCGTCAGTGTGTATGCCCGTACCAGCGCGCAGGCGCGCGACTTTGACGTTGAGGATTCGCTCAGTATCTCATTGCGATTCGCCAACGGGGCGCTGGGCACGGTTCTGGCGTCGGACGCGGTTGCTGCACCCTGGTCTTACGAGGCGACAACCGGCGAAAACAGCATGTATTTCCGTACTACAGAGAACTGCTGCCACTTCACGGGAAGCGCGGGTTCGCTTGCCTTTCCAAAAATGGAAATGTGGCGCTATGCCGATGCGCGGCAGCCGGGGTGGACGCAACCGCTGGAGCGCACGCAAGTGCCGGTCGGTCGCCGCGACCCGCTTACCGTTCAACTCGAGCACTTTCGCCGCGTAGTCATCGGCGAGGAACCCCCGGTAATCGACGCCGAAGAGGCGACACGCTCGCTCGCCCTGGTTCACGCGGTCAAGACTTCGGGGGCGACGGGAAACGCGGTCGAGCCGGCAACCTTGCTGAGATAACTCAAGCCGGCCGTAATCCAAGGTTTCAGGTTTCGGGACCACAGTTGCAACCATTGGCAGGGCTGTTACTTGTGTCTTCTGAAACCTGACACGATTCAAACCGTCCGGCAGAATCATTAAACCGCAGTAAAATCATTCTGTCACAAAATGATTCTGTCAATCCAACAGCGATCGGGGCAGGGGGGGGCTTTGTTTGGGCTTCCCCCTTATACTCACCACGCAGGATCGGCCAGTACGGCGTTTAGGGACGACAGCGAGGTTTGTCCGGGGACAAAGCGTGTGCCGACGTTGTCGCGTACAATGACAGCCTCGCCGTGGCCGCCCAAATCCCGCACCAGGTTTTCGGTCGCGCCGGCATGCAAAACGTTGTCTTTGATGACGCTGCTCCGCAGGTTCCGGCAGACAATTCCGAAGCGCGGCGACACCTCGCCTTTCGCGTGATCGTCCAGGCCCGCATTCAGGGTATTGCCGCAGAACGTCAAGCCGCGTACTCCGTCAAAGAAGACCTGCGACGAGGCGTACGGCTCGTCCGCGGGGCACCACTCCGGCTTACCGCTGCGATAGATAAGGTTACCCGTGGCCGCAATGACGGTGGCCGCAATGTCACCGCGCGGCCGGATCCAGAGTCCGGGGCCACCGGACCGGTCAATGTAGTTGCCGGTGATGTTGTAGTGCGTGCCGCCCTGGATCAACACCCCAGCCTCCCGATTCCATTCCACGCGATTTCCCGTGAAGGTGATTGAAGCGTTTTCCTCGTACGCGCCAAACCCGGATTTCCCATTTCCGGAGAAGCAGTTATCCGCCACCAGCGCATCCCATCCGCGGATCCACAAACCGCATCCTCCGTTACGAATCGCCATGGACTGACGCACGAAAAATCCAAAGATGCGCCGCAACCGAATTCCATCTCCGGTAAAACGCCTGATGCAGCAACGCTCGATCCGGATCGTATCTTCCTCCCCATACTCTGCATTGTCCACGAGAATGCCGTGACTTTCGGCGCCGAGCTCCCGACCATCCAGGGAGAGACCCGTGAGCGTTGCCCCGATGGCACCGGTCAGATTCAGGAGACAGGACGAGCTTGCATCCACCAGCCGCAGCACCGCGCCACCGAGTTCCCGGTAACTCCATCCGGCATCGCCGCGCACTTCCACGCGCGGGGGCACCCGCAGCATCGAACAACAATAAACCCCGCCCGGCACCGTCACGGCCCCCTGCGAGTCTGCCGCCGTATCCAGCGCTTTCTGAATGGCCGCCGTTGAATCGGTCCGACCATCGCCGACGGCCCCGAATTCCCGCACATCGAATGTACGCTGTTGCATCACTTCATCCCTTCCATGCACGCCCCGCCGATCCTTCTGGTCAGAGAAAAGTCCAGCAGTGGTTTTTATACTGATTCAGGTGATTGTTAAAAGATCTCTTTCGGACACAGTACAAAGAATATCGCGGGCGACTGATTGACGCAAGGGGATTGTGGTGGATTTGTTACGGTTTCCATTGTTTCGGATCACAAGCGGTTGTGGAACGACCCCGGTTTCATTGAAATTCGTGCTCGACAGAGAGCTTGGCCGTTGATTTTCCGGTACGGACGATTGATACATCCCGTATCCCAATAAGGGGACCCTGCCGCGTTTGACCTCTCGGCACTGCACGCTATCTTCGAATACTGCAAGATGGGACGTACGCGAACATCGCCTTGAAACGTTCAGCACAAGAGGGAATCAAGTGATATGAGTGACCCGCGATACGAGAGTTTCATGGGCAGAGGTCCTAAACGCATTGCGCACTGGGAGCATTGGTCAAACCCGGATGCGGAAACATATCTCACGGGTATCGATTACTATGCTCACCCCCGCCGCTGTCGTCTCAGGCTGAAGGAGCTGTACCCGGCACTGGGCTTACCCATCCCCGAAACTGACGAGCCAAAACAGCGGCCCGAGGAGCAGACCGATCAAGGCAAGGGGCGGTGGGGCGATTCCTATCGCGATTACTGGCAGCAGGATGAGGCAAGTCACCGCTTTCATTCGCTGGATGACATGCTGCGCTTCAGTCCGCTGGAGCAAGGGGATTTCACTGGCTGGCATGTTGTCGTGGACGGTGATTTCCGAAGCGAAGATGTGATCTACGAGCGGTATAGGAGTAAGTTTCCCGCGGAATGGGGTGACCAGGCCCCGCCCGAATCAGCGGCAGACGCCGTGGGCTTTTACAATACAATGTTTATGTGGCCGCTCTTGGTTTTCGGCTATGAAAACTTCCTGTCGATCTGCCTGGAGCCCGAGTTCGATCGGATCATGGAGGAGTTTGCGGAAATCAACCGCCGCGTTTTTAGGGCCTTCGCCCGGCTGCCCGTGAACTTCGTGGTATGTCACGACGACATTGTGCTGTCCACCGGCCCCGTCTGCAGCCCGGACTGGATGCATAAACACATTTTCCCGCGTTACGAGGAATTCTGGGATATCCTGAAACAGGCTGGCAAAGAAGTAATTTTTATGGTTGACGGATGCGTGGATGCGTTCGTCGACGATGTCATGAGCTGCGGTGCCCGTGGAATTATCAGTGAACCGTTCACGGACTATAAGGCCATTGCAAAGCGGTATGAGAACTGTTTTATCGCGGGCGAAGGGGACAATCGCGTGCTCATGCGCAACGATGCGGACGAGATCCGGGCTATGGTTGAATCCATGGCTGAAACCGGCCGCATGTCCGGCGGCTACATGATGTGCATCGGAAACCACATTCCGTTTAACGTCCCTGCCGAGGCGATCAAGCGGTATCTCGATCTCTCGGATGAGCTTGCATACAGATAATGGAACGCATGAAAGGAACAGATATGCCCCATCGTGAACACATTGAATGGCTGGATGTATGGGTTGAGGCAGCGGAAGAACCGAGTGTTTCGCGCGTACTTCTGGTGGGCGATTCGATTACGCGCTCGTATTATCCACATGTTAATGACCGGCTGAAAGAAACGTTTGCATGCGCACGCCTCGCAACCTCTAAATGCGTGAGTGACCCGCTGTTCTTGAAAGAATTGAAGCTTGTTCTGGACGAGTACGAGTTCAGCATCGTTCATTTCAACAACGGACTTCACGGGTGGGATTACAATGAAGACGCCTACGCTTCGGGGCTGGCACGCACACTTGATGCTTTATGTGCCCACTCCGCGACCGGCACGATAATCTGGGGCAGTACAACGCCTGTCCGCCAAAAAGGCGCGCTGGAAAAGCTCGATGCCAAGACTGACCGGGTCCGGGAACGCAATCGTATCGCGGCTACACTTGCCGACAGCCGAGGCATCCCGGTCAACGATCTTTTCAACGCCGCCGTAAAACATCCCGAATACTTTGCGGAGGACGGCGTACACTTCGGTGAGGCGGGACAGGCGGTGCTGGGGAACCTTGTCGCCGAAGCCATACTTGCCGCGGCGGGTTGAACGGGCGCTCAGGCTCACGCCCATCGAAATCGTCCGCTCTTGTTCACCCGTTGAAGGGGCAACGGTGAGTGAGGTGCCATACCCGATGCGGAACAACACAGGATTGTTGCCTCAGTGCACGAAAGCGTTAAAACGAATAGCCTCGCACGGACGATTCTTGCTAACGCATGTATTATCCATCTTTGTACTGCCATCACCCTCATGGCAAGATACTTCCATACGTACGTCCCCATCAAGGCCACATGTATTTCAGTTTTTTGCATCAAGACCTGCCTTCATATCCTCTGGCATTGGCGCTTCGAAATGCATCGTCTCCCCAGTCCGCGGATGCCTGAAGCGCAATTCGCGTGCATGCAGTGCCTGCCGAGGCATGCGCAGTCGCGTGCGGTCGTCCGCGCTCAGGGATCCCTCGATAAAGCGGATGAACATCGATTCATCGACACCATAAAGTTTATCGCCGACAACTGGGAATCCCTGTGCGCACAGTGAAGCGCGTATCTGATGGAACCGACCCGTGCGTGGTTTGGCTTCCACCAGCGACAGTGGTCCGAGGGACTCCAAGCGGCGGAAATCGGTCCAGGCATAGGATTCGGCCGCCTCGCGACCTGGCTTGTGGGGGGCGACCGTCCGTTTCTTACGTACCGCGCTGCCAGGATCCCGTATCAGGTTGCCTTCAATACATAGCTCGTTGGGAAACGTTCCTTCGACAAGTACCCAATAGATTTTCTCCACTTCGCCCTTTTCGAATTGTGCGCCCAGGTTACGCGCCGCGGCGGCTGATTGCGCCACGAGTACCAGCCCCGATGTCTCGCGATCGAGGCGATGCACAAAACGAATCGTTTCTTTGCCTTGGTCGCGGCGCAGCAGGGCCCACAGCGTATGCTCGAAAAAGCGCCCAGCCGGATGACAGGGGAGGTTGCCGGGTTTATCGATTACCAGCAGTGATTCGTCTTCGTACAGGATGTCGTAGCGTTCGATGACCGGCGGTTCAGCGATGGTTCTCGGCAGGTATGCAAGGCGGTCGCCCGCGACGAGCGCTTGGGTTGAGTCGGCCGCCTCGCCGTTCACCTTTACACAGTCTTCGCGGATCAGCTGCAACCACTCCTGGCGGGAATGATAGGTAAACCGGCGGGTGAGAAGGTCGATCACGCGGGTACCCTGGTCATCGGGCCCAATACAGATCTCGGCACGACGTATCATAGGTGGAATAGACACCCGAATTGGGCTCAATGGCCTACCATGTATACTCAGTTTTTATACTTTGTACGAGGACATTCTGGACGGCCATCGTCCCGGACGGGGTTGGTCTCTCTCGGCGATGCGCCGCATCGACCACACAACGCCCTTTGAGCCTTCGAGTGGTGAATAATGCAGGCTAGCGTCCGGTGCCGATGAGGAATTCCACGCGGCGATTTTGGGCGTGCTGTTTTTCCATGGTGGCATCCGGTACGGCCGGTTGTTCTTCGCCATAACTGACTGTGTCAATACGGTCTTCGGCGATGCCTAAATTGACCAGATAATCCCTGACAACCAGTGCTCTGCGTTCGCCGAGGGCGCGGTTGTATTCATCGCTGCCGCGTTCATCGCAGTGCCCTTCCACGACCACGTAGTAGTTTGGGTGTTCCTTCAGGTAATCGGCCAGGGTTTCGATTTTCGGTCGCTGGCTGGCGCCGATTGTCGCTCGGTCGTAGGCAAAATAAACGGCTACGCCTTCCCATCGTTTTTCCTGTGCGGCGGCGGCTTGATGTTCGGTCGCTACAGGTGCTGTAAGGTCTTGCCATTCACCAGGTTCCGGCCATTCTATATCCGTGCCGGCTGCGTCCGTTACCGCACCCGGTTCGCGCACTCGCGGTTCAGGGATGTTTTTATAGCCTTCTCCGATCTTCGGTGTTCTGCATCCGCTCAGCAATGCCACTGCTGCCATTGCCGACACTGTTACTACCAACGCAAACCGTCTGCTGATCATGATACCTTCCTTAATTTTCACGTACCCTACCGGTGCAAGACCCAACACATTCCGTATACAAGGTTAAAGTAAGTATACAAAAAAAAAGACTGTATGCAACCCTTCGAATCTGGTATTTAGTGTAATTCTCTTTATGTTGAGGTTATTTAGTCCTCACACTTTTTTCAAGACATGACTTCTTTGCTTCGCAAGCTTCCATGGCGGCACGTCCATGTAATCGGGGTCGGCGGCGTCGGTACGTCCGGCCTGGCTACTATCCTTATGGATTGCGGCGTTCGCGTATCCGGTTCAGACAGCACATCCAGCACGGCGTTTCAACGCTTGCAGGCGCGCGGAGCGGACGTGCACCTTGACCATAGCGCCGAGTACGTGGGCAATGCGGACGCAGTGGTTTATTCGAGTGCCGTTTCGCCCGACAACGTGGAGCGCATGGAAGCGGAGCGCAAAGGGATCCCTTGCTGGCGGCGTGGCGAGTTTTTGGCGGAGTTGGCGACATTCTATCCGACCGTCATCGCGGTCGGCGGGTCTCACGGCAAAACGACGACCACGGCCATGATTGCTCACATTCTTCGCGAGTCGGGGTTGAGCCCCGGTTTTCTGGTTGGTGGTGAGCTTGGCCACTGGTCCGCGCCGGCTGGCGGCGGCGCTGGTCGTATCCTGGTCACCGAGGTCGACGAAAGTGACGGGACGCAGGCCTCGATGAAGAGCGCCATTGCCGTTATCTTGAACATTGAAGACGATCACAGCTGGGGGCTCGGTGGCATAGAGCAACTGGAGACGTGCTTTCGCCACTTTGCGGAGGGTGCGCGGAGCGTGGTCACGTGGGACGCACCGAAGACACGGGAGATACTGGGCGCTCACGCCGATGTTTGTTTTTTGTCAGATGATGCACTTCCAGAGGGCTTAACCCTCCGTGTTCCCGGTGGATACAATCGGATCAATGCAACGTTAGCGGTTGCTGCCGCGCAACGGGTGGGGGTCTGCACGAGGGATGCGATTGAGGCGTTGCGGACATTTGAGGGAGTTGGCCGTCGCATGACCGCGCATTACACTTCCCCGGACGGGCGTATCACGGTGATAGAAGACTATGCGCATCACCCCACCGAGTTGGCTGGCGCCATGGATACGTTTCGCGAGGAGTACCGGGGCTGCCGATTGATTGCCGTTTTTCAGCCGCATCGATTCGAGCGTGTCAAGCGATACGCGGATGCCTTTGCCGACTTGCTGTCGAACGCGGACGAGGTCATGGTGGTACGTCCTTTCGCCGCATGGGTCAAAGACGCATCCGTTGCGGATCCACGCAGTCTGGTTGACAAGATTACGGGTGTGCCTTCCCGCTACTGGGACGGATCGTTTGACGACTTGGCTGACGTGCTGGCGACGTCGGCGCTTGAGCACTCGGGACGTACCGTTATCGCAATCATCGGCGCCGGAGATGTTACCAATGTCATTGCGCCTCTGCGTGACTGTTTGGCAGGCGCCTGTCTGGATGCGGCTCGGGACCTATTGACGGCGCACCTTCCTGCCTTGGTTGTGCATCGGGACCGGGCATGGGGCGAGTGCACTACCTTGGGGATCGGGACGGCGCGTCCGTTGATTGCGGAACCTTCATCGGAAGACGAGCTGGAAGAAGTGTTATCCACTGCCGGGGAATTGGATCTGCCGATTTTTGTACTGGGTAACGGCAGTAACGCGCTCGGGTCGGATGCGACAATACCGGCATTGGTTATACGTCTTTCTCGCGGTTTTTTCACTGACATTCAGGAAACGGGTGGCGGGTGGCGAGTGGGTGCCGGCGTCTCGCTGACGGCGTTCCTGTTGCGATTGCTGGAGAAGGGGGGGCTTGCGCCGGCGGCGAGTGGTTTGGCATGGGTTCCGGGGACCGTGGGTGGTGCCTTGCGCATGAACGCAGGGGCAGACGGTGCGGCAATCGGCCCTCTTGTTCGGCGGGTTCGCGGCATACGGCGTGATGGACGTATGTGGGAGGCCTCCGGGGATTCCATCCAATGGTTGTATCGCGCCACGGACATACCGAACGATGTCATTATCACTGAAGCGCTGTTTAAATTTTCGGGTTCGCACGATCCCGGCCAAGCGCGCCGGGCATATCGTGAGTTTGGCGAACGCCGGAGTGCGAGTCAGCCGACGGGACATACGGCGGGATCAGTATTTCGGAATGCAGGGTCCGTGTCCGCCGGGGAACTGCTGGACCGCGCGGGTTGCAAGGGGCTGCGGCGCGGCGGTTGTTGCGTCAGTACCAGGCATGCGAATGTGGTTGTCAACGACGGTAACGCATCGGAATCCGATGTCATCATGCTTGCGCAACAGATGCAACGCCGTGTGTTTGACGCGACAGGTGTTCGCCTGGTCCCTGAAGTTATCGCGACCAACCCTGAAAGTGCGGCAAAACTTTCGTCGGCTTTACCGCCAGTCAACGTATGTGTTCTCAAAGGCGGGCCTTCATCCGAACGCGAGGTCTCGTTATGTTCAGGAGCCGCGGTAGCCGGGGCGTTGCGCGAGGCGGGCTACGCCGTCGATGAAATCGATATTACCGCTCCTGAACTGCCGGTTCTGGCGCCTGGCACGGACGTTGTGTTTCCCGCGCTTCACGGGGCCTTTGGCGAAGATGGCGGCGTACAGCGTTTGCTCGAGCAGCGTGGATTACCCTTCGTGGGCAGTCGGGCCGGGGCAAGTCAGGTGATTATGTCGAAAGTACTGTCCAAGGAGATTTTTGACGAGCACGGTATACCGACTCCGGCGTACGTGGTTATTGACGATCTGGAGGCGCCCGTGCCCGCGGACCTGACATTCCCGTTGGTTGTCAAGCCCGACAAGCAGGGATCGACCGTGGGGATAACGCGTTTGAGCAAGCCCTCCGGGTGGTGGCGGCGCGCTCTACGGAAAGCATTTGAGTGCGATGGCAAAGTTATTGTCGAACAATTTGTGGCCGGGACCGAAATTACGGTGGGCGTGCTTGACGGTACCCCTTTGCCGGTGATTGAAATTGTCCCCCCCCAGGATCGCATGTTTGATTTCGATGCCAAGTACGATCATCGGCATGGGCATACCCATTATTTCTGTCCTCCGCGCACCGTTCCGGTTGAATACCAGGAGGCAGCGCGGGAGGTGGCTCTCAAAGTATACCGTGTTCTGGATGCCAAGGATATGTTGCGTGTCGATATTATTATGGGGGCGGACGGCACGCCCTGGGTTTTGGAGGCCAACAGTATCCCCGGTTTCACCGCCACCAGTTTATTACCGAAGGCCGCGCGCGCCACGGGAATGTCTTTCCCAGAACTGTGCGCGCGGCTGGTGAAAATGAACATGTGACTCATGGTACACCTTTATCAAGATCCCGATGTAACGTATGCCCGAAAACACGGGGCGGTCGTTCGGTTGAACTCCTGGACGCTGCATCTTCCGCCCACGTTTGGGTTTTGCGGTGGTGTTTTGAACGCTATCAGGCTGCTTCAAAAAGTCACGGAGGAAAAGCCGGACAATCGTATTTGGCTGTTGGGTGACATTATACACAACGAGACGGTCAACACCTATTTTCGAGAGCTTGGCGTGCATATCCTTCCGGAACACCGGATCGGCGAAATCTTCGCGTGCGTGGATCGGTCCGATATTGTGGTTATTCCCGCGTTCGGGATTCCCAAAAACCTGGACACCAAGTTGCGCGAGACATTTCCAGCCGGTCACATTGTGGACACCACGTGTCGCTACGTCAAGCGTATCTGGGACTTTGTGCGGGAGATGGTGGACGAAGGCCGAACGGTCGTCATCCATGGGAAGCCACAGCATCCGGAGACCCAGGCAACCTTGTCGCGCAGTCTTACCGCGAACAACGCCGTGATTCTGGTCCCCGATATTCCGACAGCCGGGAAAGTAGCTGAGGCGGTCCGCACAGGGACGGCTGGTGGCCTTCCCGAAGCACTGATTCGCAATCCGGCGCATCTACGGTTGGATCGTCTGGCGTTGGTAAATCAGACAACCATGTTGTTCAGTGAAACCAAGAGGATCGAGGCTATCATTGATGCCGCGGCGCAAGAGACTGGCGCTGATTTCAGGAGTTCCGAGACGGTGTGCGAGGCGACGCAGGATCGACAGGACGCGGCGTTGAAGCTATGCCGTACGTCGTGCGATCTCTTGTTGGTCATTGGAGGGTATTCAAGCAGTAATACCAATCAATTGTATCGGTTGGCCAGCCAGCATGCCCCGACCTTTTTCATCAATAACGCGGATGCGATCGAGCGGGATCGTATACGGCATTATCTGCCGGAGAAAAAGCATGAGGTAACGACACAGCAGTGGCTAGCTCCGGACATTCGGGATATCGGAGTTTTGGCGGGTGCATCGTGTCCTGCATCGGACATTGGGGATGTTATTCGCAAGTTTCGGCGGTTCTGCGCGGGTGTCGGGGATGCGGGGGAGTCGTCTCAAACATCTTGATCTCTTGTGCTTAAACAGGGCATTGGGCCGGAAAATCATTGGTGTTTACTGGAGGGGTAGATTAAACCGTGGTCGCCGCGTGGAAGCGCTCCGAAGTGTCGGAGTACAGGAAGCACCTCCCACATTGAGTGTGGACGACGTTTGGTTGACTGGTTGCCGGGAGGAAGCACCTCCCACGTTTTTGGGACACGGGGCCGAATATGACTGTGGGAGGCGGCGACCCGTTGTCCCACGAAGCCCCTCTTGTACGTCACCAGGATTTTCGTTTCATAAACTTTTTGTCTGCCGGATCTTGTCTCGCGCCTTGCCTCAGCGGAAGCTGGCCGTGACGAACGTGTGGTCGGAGCTGCCCTTCTGTAATCGACTTTCCACATCGATGTCGCAGCTGACGGAGGCATCCGTCATCGATTGTGTTCCCAGGACGTGGTCGATTCTCCAGCCCAGCCCATTTTCCACTGCATTGCGCAGGCGATAGTCCCAGAATGTAAACCTTCCCGATTCGGGAAGATGCTTGCGAAAGATATCGTGGAATCCCCAGTCCGTCACAGCCCGGAACGCATCGATAACTTCCTGGCAGTGGCATAGGTGCGGCCATACCTTCTGGGAGTCGTAGACATCGGCGGGCGTGGGCGCGACATTGAGATCCCCGATCCAGAGGACTCGGTCGCGAGTTGGCTCGAAGCGTTCCGTGAAGTACCGCCGGAGCCGCGTGAACCACTCCAATTTAAACGCGAACTTCGGGGACCCCAGTTCGCTGCCCTGGGGGACATACGTATTGACGATGGCGGTTTCCCCGCAGGTTACATGTGCCAGTCGACTGGCGCTTTCCCCATCGTCGTCCTGCAAGCCGAAAGACACATACTCAACAGGGTCGCGCGTAATCATCGCAACACCGTTGTACGCCTTTTGTCCTCGGAAATAAACATTCCACCCGGCATCCAGGAACGCGTCCTCGGGAAAGTCATGATCCTGAACCTTCGTTTCCTGAAGGGCCAGTACATCGGGGTTGTGTACGGCCAGCCAATGCAGGATGACATCGAGGCGTCGTCGGACCGAATTACAGTTGAATGTGGCAACCTGCACAGGTTGGTCCTTTGTATCAAGAGTTCATCGGGGCTTGCGAGCTGTGAGAAAAGCTATCACGGATCGTAAGAAAAGTAGTTTTTAAGGACTTAGCTTCTGAGTTCCGCCAGGAGGTCTTCGGCGATGGTGCCTTGCGCAACCGCGGTGACGGGACCTTCCATGGTTACGTCGTAGGCGTCATTGACCGTAATATTCAGCTCGCCGCCCGGCATGGAAACCGTAATGTCCGACTCGCATTGCTGGAGGCGTCGTGCAATGGCCGCGCAGGCGCTGGCGCTGCTGCCGGAGGCGAGCGTGTACCCGGCCCCTCGTTCCCAGATTTCAATGCGGATCGTATGTGGATCCACAATCTGCATAAACTGCACGTTGGTGCGGTTCGGAAAGTTTGTGTGTGTTTCCAGGGACGGGCCGAGTCGCCGTGTTTCTTCTTCTGAGACCTCGTTACGCACAATTACGCAGTGTGGGTTCCCGATTGTTGCGCTGCAATACACCAACGTTTCACCGCCTGCTTGAATCGTTTCGTTAATCACTTCCCGCGGCGGTCCGGCCACAGGGATATCTTTGCTGAGGAAACTTACGCGTCCCATCGCGACCTGTACGGAGCGAGCGTCATCGGCAACACGGCACTCGACATTTCCTCCAAGCGTGGCCAATCGGAACGGTTCACCGGTCACGCGTCCAGTATCGCGAAGATAGCGGCAAAAGATACGCAACCCGTTGCCGCTCTTTTCTGCTTCGCTTCCGTCGGGATTGAAAATACGGAGACCGCATACCAGAGGCGGTTGATCCGGAGCATCGCCCGATCCGCGCGCACCGCCTTCAATCAGGTGCGGGTCATCGGCGGGAATCGGTCCCCACAGGACGCCATCTCCGCCCACTCCGAAGTGTCGATGGCAAAGTCGCTTCAGCACGGCATCGTTGGGGGTCAGGGGGGCGTCTGCGGGGTCGACCACAATGTAATCGTTCCCCAGTGCGTGATATTTATAGAAATGCATGTCTCAGCACCCCGTCGAGGTTCAGCCGATGAATGTTTAACTAACTAATAAACACCCAAATCGTGTGTCCGCAATAGTACATATCAAGAAATCTTTTCGCCAAGGTTTATGTTAGTGCCTTTACAATAGTGTTTGATGTTTCGTAATGAGCGGGACGGGATGAGTCCCCGAAGAGGCGAGGATTAAGGCGATGATCAAAGCTGTGATTTTTGACATGGACGGTGTTCTAACGGATACGGAGCCGGTTATCAATGCCGCTGCAATTGCCGGATTAAAAGAATACGGGGTCCATGCCGAGCCTGTTGACTTTCATCCGTTTGTGGGCATGGGTGAAGATCGCTATATCGGCGGGGTCGCGGAAAAATATGGGGTGGACTATGATCCAGCCATGAAGACGCGCGTTTACGAGATTTACCTGGACATTCTTCCGCGCATGGTCACCCCTATTGCGGGTGTACGCGAACTGGTTTTGGCTTTACGTGATGCCGCGGTCCCTGTGGCGGTTGCTACGAGCGCGGACGAGATAAAGATGAAAGCCAACCTCGAGGCTGTCGATTTGCCGCTCGACTGGTTTGCAACGCTCGTCACCGGCGAAGACGTTCAACACAAGAAGCCGCATCCTGAAATTTATGTCAGGGCGGCCGCGAAGCTTTCCATAGAGCCCAATGCGTGTTGCGTGGTGGAAGACGCCACCAACGGCGTGAAGGCAGCCAAGGCCGCCAACATGCGGTGCGTAGCGGTAGAAAGCAGCTTCGCAAAGGATGAACTTGAGGAAGCCGGCGCCGATTGTGTACGCCGGACAATTGCGGACGTCACCCTCTCAGATCTCAATCTGACAACGCTTCGGACGGGCGGATGCTGACTCCGCCGGTCGCCGGGTGGAACCGCCTCCCACATTACGGTCGCCGGGTGGAACCGTCTCCCACATTACCGTGAACCATTCGAGTTTCTGAATGCCCTGTTCCCGCTTCATCATCCCATTGATTGGTTGCTGCACCCATCCCGGAACCCCGAGGCGCATAGGGTCGAGAGTGGGAGGCGGTTCCATCCGGCGCCCCCCCCATCCCCGTTCTCTTCACATCTTCCCGTGCTTGACCATTGAATAGAGGAGGGAAAATCCCATGAGCCCGGAAAGAACGAATCCGACGACCCCGATGATGGGGATTTCGTGCCATGTCGGGGGAATGCCGGAAAGCACCATAATGGATGAGCCAACGATGAGTGCCGCCAAAACAATGCCAAACGTCAGGCGGTTGCTCGTTTGATCGAATGTCTGCTTGAGTTTATCGAGGCCTTTGTGTTCAAATTTGAATCCCAGGTCGCCATGTTTGAAAAGGCCCACGATTTGACGGATCTCAGTGGGCATATCGCGCACGAGAAGGCGGAAATCGGCGGCTGTGAGATAGGCGTCGCGTACGGTTTTTTTAATGTCAATGCGTTCTCGCACCAGCTTTTTGGCGAATGGTTGCAAATACGCGAGCAGATCGAAGTCCGGCACCAGCATACGCCCGATGCTTTCGACGGTTGTGAAGCACTTGATCATGAGGAAGAACGTCGGGGGCAAATAGATGTTGTGCCGAATGAGAAGCTTGGAAAGCTCACTCAACACATGGCCGATGTTCATGCGTCCCAGGGGACGGTAGAGCTGGTCGTCTATGAAGTTGGCGATATCCCCTTCGAGGTCTCCGGTCTTAGCATAGTTTGTGTACCCCGCAATTTGGAACACTGCGTTGGTCACCCGTCGTTCGTCATGTTCGACAAAACCGATGATAAGTTTGCTGAGGTGTTCTCTGTCGCGTTCCGAAAGGCTCCCCATGGTTCCATAATCAAGCAGACAGAGCACATTTCCGGGCATGACCAGGATGTTCCCGGGGTGTGGATCGGCGTGGAAAAACCCCAGCCTGAAGACTTGTTCCAAGGCAAGTTGTGCGCCGCGTTCGGCGACGACTTCTGGATCCAGACCGTACCTTGAGAACTTTTCGGTATGCGAAACCTTGACTCCTTGAACGTACTCCATTGTCAGGACGCGTTCGGTGCTGAGTCGGTTATACACGGTGAGCACGTAAAGGCGGGGATCCTTTTCAAAGGCTCTGCCGAAGCGTTGGATGCTGACAGCTTCCAGCGAGAAATCCATTTCCTTGCGAATCATACGGGCGAATTGTTCGACCAAACGTTGGAGGTCAAAAACGTGGGTTTCCTCGATCATGCGTTCTGTAAGGATGGCGAGATGCGCCATAATATCGAGGTCTCGTTCCACGTTTCGTCGGATATCGGGTCGACGAATTTTTACGGCAACACTATTACCGTCGATGGTTTCAGCCTCGTGTACCTGGGCAATGGATGCTGAAGCCAGCGGCTGTTCATTGAAGCGCCGGAAGAGATCCGCGACCGGCTTCCCCAGTTCGTCCTCCACTATACGTTTCGCTTGGTCACCCGGGAACGGCGGCACCTCATCCTGCAATTTTTCTAGTTCCTGAATAAGATCTTCAGGCAGGATATCGTGACGGGTACTCAGCAGCTGACCGAATTTAATGAACGTTGGTCCCAGCTCTTCGAGAGCCAGGCGAATCCGTGTGTAACGGCTCAACACGGCCACGCTGGGCTCTGCTTCATGTTTCCGGCGGTGGAAGGGCAGATAGCGTTGCAGTCCGAGGCGTGAAACAACATCGCCGTAGCCATGCCGGATGAGCACGCCGGCAATATCCCGGTAGCGTTGCATGCGCCAGTACGTACGAGTTATCCTGCGAAATACATTAACGTTCATGCCAGATGTCGACTCTCCACTGGAATGCTTTATCCTCGACCATAAACATATGTGCAGTGAGGATGCAATGCAATGCCGGTGACCGTTGACGGCAGTGTCATTCCGTGCTAAAGCCGGCATGGCCTTGATACCAATATCGAGTGCACTCTAAAAAGTACGGTTTTGGCAGAAACAACGCATAGTACGCCCCCAGACGTCGTAGGTTTCAGTGCTCAGGGGTCAGGTTTCAGACGGCATAAGTAGCAATCCCGTAGACGGTTGAGAGTTTATTCCCGAAACCTGACACCCGAAACCTTGGATTACGGCCAGTCGGTAGGAGCAGTAACCGCATTTCGCTCGCTGAAGACTCGCTCCGGCTGCCGCGCAAACGCGGAACTCAGACCGGACCGGTAAATCGTTTTCCCGATGGAGGCATTGAAAGACATTGGACAGGCCCTGATATGCTTATCGGTCCATTTCGACGGACAATTGAAGTTTCCTGCTTGCATGAATTCAACGTCCGCACCGTTCGGAATTCAACGTGAACCTATTTTAGCGGTATATTGGAACCTGAATCCGTGAGAAAATTCGCGGAAAAGTGTTTATAAGGAGTAATGCGTGGACAAAATTTTAATACAAGATCTTCTTGTTCGCTGTATTGTCGGGGTCTTTCCGGAAGAACGGCGCGAGAAGCAGGATGTGGTGCTGAACATCACCCTGTTTGCCGATCTCAGTGTCGCCGGACAATCCGATCGGCTTGACGATACGGTTGATTACAAGGCATTGAAGAAAAGTATCATCAAGCATGTTTCCGAGAGTTCATGTCTACTCATTGAAGCGCTTGCCCAGCAGGTTGCTGACATCTGCCTGGGGGACCCTCGGGTCGCTCGGGCACGTGTTCGCATCGATAAGCCGGGAGCGCTGCGTTTCGCCCGCAGTGTAGCGGTGGAAGTCGACCGTTCGCGGGCAAACGGGTTGCCGCCGGAGGTTTCAACGGCATAACAGGCGCTGAGCAGAGAATTGCGAAATGTCGTTTGTCGCAATTCTTGTTCTTGGTTCTTGGCGCGTGGTTTTGAGCTAAGAACGAAGAACCACGAACAACAAACGACTCGCGCGAAAGGCATTTCGCAAGAGTCTAAAGAGCCAACGAATGAAGGAGTGTACGGATGTCTATTTCCAAAACCACATTTGAAGGTCTCAACGCCGTCGAAGTGATGACTGATTCCCTGCGTTTAGTAGCGGTTACGGACTTTGGACCGCGGATTGCTTTTCTAGGCAAGCCGAACGGTACGAATGTATTCCTCTGGGAGCCCGGCAAACGGAAGCGCAAGGATTGGGATCTTCGCGGGGGACACAGGGTCTGGGTTACGCGGCCCGGCGCCGATGAGTGCGAAGATACGTACGCAACGGATAACGATCCGTGTGACGTTCAAGTGATGGACAACGGATTTCGGGTGGTTGGCGCGGAAAACAAGGTAAATGCCACGCGCCGCGGTATCGAAGTAACGATGCGTGATGACTGTACCCTGGATGTGGACAATTTTGTCGTCAATACTGGTTCCTTGCTCTACAGCGGCGGGGTCTGGGCGTTGACCTGCACAATACCGACGGACGACTGCCGTTACTGCGTACCGGTAGGCGACGGCACTGCCTGGGATAATTTCACAATGGTACACTTCAGAGAATGGGCCGGACAGGGACAAGGCGGGTTTAACGACGACCAGTTTGTTGTCGGCAGCGATCTCGTCACGCTTGTTCCGCGCGGCATCGAGAACAAGAAAATGCTGCAATCGCACACAGGCATTGTTGCGTTCAGTGACGCCATTAACGATGTGACGTTTGCCAAGAAGGTTGGCTACGATCGTGCTCGGCCCTATCCGTTGAACACCAATATTGCGTTGTACGTGGGCCCCGACAATTTCATGGTTGAGATGGAGACCATGGGGCCGGAGACCACGTTAAAACCAGGGGACGAACTTCACCACATCGAGACATGGCGGTTTGTTGACGGTGCGCGCGCCCTGGATGACGCGGCGTCCGTAACGCAACTGTTTTCTGACCTGAAGAGGACAAACCGCTCAAGCCCCGAGATGCAGGAGAATGTTTAAACAGCCGATAAGGAATCCCAGGATTGCACCGAACAGGTTGATATAAACGAACTGTTTGCGCATGATTGCCAGGAGCATGCCCTCAACCTCCAGAATAGGCAGGGAGTTTATGTTGTCTTCAACCATCTGTTCCACATTCAGCGATTCCAGGAGCGCGGGCAATTCTGTCCGCAGTATCTCCAGTACCTGCTTGTAGGCGAGTTCAGGTACGGCATCGCGGATATGAAGAGGAACCTTGTCTTCCAGTTTTCCCACCGGCCGGTCGTAGCAGAGATGCACCAATTGTTCACGAATAATGTCCGCGAAAACATCTTTGGCCTGCGGGCTGCGCGCGGAGTCAAGGATACCATCTACAAGCGTTGCATGCATATGCTCGACAGTGTTCCTGGGTAATACCTGGTACAGCAGTGACTGCAGCGTTCGCTGGTGCATTCGTTCGGCGGTTGCATGCAATGCCTTTATCGCCACTTCCGGCGTTTCTGGCTTACGAAGAACGCGCACGGCTTCATGTTGGAGAAAACACAGCATGTCTTGCCGCTGCTGCTCTGACAGTTTAGCGGCCAGTTCGCCCAAAGAATGCTGGAGCCATTCGTTGAGGCGTCCTCGGGTTTGCTCGGCAATTTCTCCGCGCGTCTGTTCATCGCTCAGCCAAACGGCTATTTCCGTTCCCGCTCTGTCGACGAACTCGGGCAACCGTGCTTTGATCTTTTCCGGGTTTACGAAACCGGCGAGAAATCCCGTCAGCCCCCCCAGGGAGCGTGGTATTTCGTGGACCACCCCCTCCAGGCGAACGACAAGGCGATCTCGGACCTCCGGATCTTGCAAGCGCTCGCTGAGACGCTCCAGCAGGGCGGGAAGTTCTTTATCCACAAGCGAGAAAATGGACTGTTTAACTGGGTCGGGCAAGATCTCGTCCAGCCGGCGTTCGGAAGTCAATGCATTCGCGACCGTTTGGGAGACAAACGCTTCAGTCAGACGGGCTGCTTCCGACGACGCCAGTGCATCGTCCAAGCGGACACGGAGGTGTGAGAGCACTTCTTCCTGGACGTCCGCGGATACAGTCTCCTCGAGGGTATGCGAGAGAAGGCCTTTTTCAAGTTTCTGTACGAGTTTCCTTACGCTGTCTCCAAAAGCCGCGCTTTCGACGTACGCACCGATCCTCTTGGATAACAGGTCCGCCGCCACATCGATTGCATCGTCAAGCCAGCGTTGTTCATCGGGTCGCAGCATGGAGTTGAGGGTTCCGTACTCGGTAGAGAAAAGCCGTGTCACCTTATCATCCACAATCTCGGAGAGTTCTTTTTGCACGGCATCTCGTTCAAGTGCTTTGCCGGCGTCTTCGGCTGTCACCAGATGTTTTCCCACGGTACGTCCCATGGTGGCCGCCAATTCCTGGCGGTGTGCCGGTATAATGCCCGGTGTGAACGGAACGCGTATGCCGAATATACGCCATGGATACAGCGGCCTGAAAAGCATGCGTATGGCCACGTAATTGGTCATGTAGCCAATGAACGCTCCGATCAGAGGGGGGGCTCCAAAGTGCAGGAATAGGTCCACATTCATATCCGTTTGCTGTTAACTGAGGGCGGCTTGAAATTTCATAACCCATGCGTGTTGACAAGGGAGATTTTCACGAGGCAGCGTTACGGTGGCAACGTCGCGGTCGGCGGACCACTCGAGTGTTTGTGGGTGACCGAGCAATTCGACGGTGCTTCCGGCAGCGGGTTTCAAGCTGTGAAGCTGTATCGTTTCCGGAGGTTTGTTCTGACCATTTTGCGGCAGTACGATGGCGTAGACATGCCCGTCCTTGGTGGTGAAGCGCACTGGCCCTTCGCTGTACGGCGGGATGGCGCGGGTCCCGTGAACAGCCTCGCCATTGACGGTCATCCAACGTCCGATGTCGGCCAACCTATCCATGGCCTCCGGTGCAAAGGTTCCCTCGGGGGACGGTCCGATGTTAAGCAGCAAATTACCGTTTTTGGCAACGATATCGACCAGCGTATGGATGACTTGGCGGCTTGGTTTGTACTCATCGCCGGGCTTGTACGCCCAGCCGTTGCCCAGCGTCATGCAGCTTTCCCAGGGGTGACCCAAGGGTGCATCCGGGACCTTCTGCTCGGGTGTCAGGATGTTTTCGTACAGTCCGCCCACGGTCCGGTCTACCATGATGAGGCCGGGCTGGCGGCGCCGGGCCATGGCGGCCATGGTTGCCATATCGATATCCATCCGCGGGGGCCTGACCTGTCCGCCGTCCAGCCACAGGGCATCGATGGGGCCGTAGTCCGTCATCAGCTCACGCACTTGAGTATGTACGAACGAGACAAACTTCCGCCACCACTCAGGATGCTCGCGGGTGTCGTAGTTGACGTGGCGGTCGGGCGTCGGAAAGTCGGGATGCCAAAACCACGGGCTGTGCCAATCGGACTTGCTGAAGTAGCAGCTGATGGCGAACCCCTTATCCCGGAACGTATCGAATATGTCACGGGTAATATTGCTTCGCTTATGTTGACTGAAGGGACATGAGGGATGAGTGACGCGGTACTCCGTGGTTGCTGTATCGAACATGCAGAAGCCGTCGTGGTGTTTTGTCGTGAACGCGACGTAGCGCATACCCGCTTTCCATGCCGCCTCGGCCCACGGCTGGGGGTCGAACTGGATGGGATTAAAAGTCTCATTGAGTTTCCAGTAATCGCGTCGGAAACGATTGAGGTCGCGGTCGCGATCCGTCCACGCCTTCAGCGAATCGGGCCTTGCCCAGGGTGCGTCTTCCACCAGGGGCCAGGACTCGATGCATCCCCACTGACAGTAGGGTCCCCAGTGCATGAAGAGACCAAACCGCAGGTCCTGGAACCAGTCGAGTCGCTCCCAGAGCCAGTCGTCGTACAGCTCCACGGGAAGCTCCGGAGTTTCAACGTGTTCGATGATATCCGCGCGTTGTGCGCTCATGGTGTCTCCTTCTCATACAGTGTTCGTAGAGAATTGCGCAATGTCGTTTTTCGCAATTCTCTAATAGTGTTTTAAGTCTTTAAGTCGGTTCCGTTTACCGCGTCTGTTACTGCAGAGCTTACGATACGCAGCCGGGGCAACGCCGTAGGTTTCGCTGAACCGGCGACTCATATGAAAGCGGTCGCAATATCCGCAGATGTCCGCGACAGTATCCAGGCCGTAGTCCGTGTGCCCCAGCATATGTCGACTGCGCTCCAGTCGAAGCAACCCGATAACCCGCCCTGGCGTACACCCCAGGTACCGGTGAAAAAGGCGATTGAGTGTTGTCGGTCCTATCTTGAGCCGGCGAGCTACAGTGGCCGGCGTGTGCTGCAAATCGGTGCGTACAAGCTGCAGTGCTTCCGCGACTCGGGGATCAACGGCGGGGTGTGTCAACAAATGTTCAGGAACGCAGCGCATGGCGTTGGCGATAACCTCGGTTATCCAGATCAGCAAGACACGAGATACTCTTCCTGAGCACCACTCGATGGCCTTGGCAAGATCCGCCGCGCCTTGCTGACGTTCTTTGCCGAGTGCCATTTCGCCTATCCAGTTGGTTAATGCGTCGTATGGTTTCCCGGCGCTGAAGTGAATCCACATGTGTCGGACACTGGCATGGAGTGTTGCTTCAATGTAGGTATTGGGTGCAATCAAGGTCAGCCGATCCGGGCCGAGGTTGGAAAGGGCGTTGCTTGCGCGGACACTGGCTTGCCCGGGTTGGTCGCACCAGTAGAGACGCCAACAGGGAACGAACACGCCTGTTGCGTGCCAGTCCGTCAGTTGCTTGGCTCCCACTGTCCAGATTTCCCAGTGCGGAGGTTGGAGTTGGTCCGTGGTTAGAGAATCGTACATAGTGAAAACATAATACATAAAAAAAGAAAAAGCATGCATAAAACAGCGATTATTGGAGATGCTACAATACATACCAGTAAAAACCCAGAATAACCCTCAATCGGAAGAAATAACGGGGAGACAGTCATGAGTAAAGAATGCGCCTTGAAGAACTTGAATCTGGAGTCCGCCGACCGATGGGCTCATACAGAGTATTCGCTCGGTTACCACCCGCAGTTTCTGGAAGCACTGGCCGGTGTGCCAGAGAAGCATCCCGAATTTTCAAGACGATGGAAAGCCGCTCTCCAGATCGATTTCAATTTTTTGGTGAATGACGGTCTGATTGACTGGGCGGATACCGGTCGCGTCACGGATATGGGCCACGCGGTTTACGCGGAGGACGGATCCGATAAGCGACAGGCGGTGGTGTGCCCGTTTCAGACTCTGGAGGAGGTGTGGGCATTTGACGCAGTCGAAGAATACGGTTTGCCGGATAAAAGCGAACAGGTGGCGGCCTACGAAAAGATCGTGCGGGAGGCCCGAGAAAACGAGCCTGAGCAGCTGACGCCCGGCGGCACGTATAAGACGATCGTCTCCGGCGCCATCCAGACGTTCGGGTGGGATATGCTGCTGATGGGGGCAAGCGATCCGCATAAAATGGAAAAGGTGTTCGACAGTTTTTTCCGCCGTACGCTTTTCCTGCATGAATGCTGGGCGGAAACCAGTGCTGAAGTTGTGTTGACACACGACGATTTTGTGTGGAGCTGCGGTGCCTTTATGAGCCCCGATATCTATCGGGAAGTTATTATTCCCCGCTATGCACAACTCTGGACGGTGGCCCATAACGCCGGGAAGAAAGTCATGTTCTGCGCCGACGGCAATTTCATGGAGTTTGCCGGCGATATTGTGGAAGCGGGTGCCGACGCATTGATCTTCGAACCAATGAACGACTTCGATTTCATGGCCGATAATTTCGGGCAGGCATGCTGTCTTGTCGGCAGTTTCGTGGATTGCCGAGACCTGACCTTTAATAACTGGAGTAAAGTGGAACGCGATATCGACCGCACGTTTACCCGGCTGCGGGATTGCAGGGGGGCCATGTTAGCCGTGGGGAATCATCTACCCGCAAACATCCCCGAGGAAATGCTGAAACGTTACTTCGACACGCTTCTGCCGCGTCTTGAGAAATGACCTGTATCCACAGGCATCCCTCGGGACCCAAAGCGGCTTCGCCGCAATTCAGCAAAACGCGGGTCGTTTAAGAGTGTCCGAGCAAGGGTGCGGGTAAGGGGTTGACTAAGTGTGCGGTGAAGTGTGGCGAGTACGTGCTTAAGTCGAACGTGGCGCACACGTCATCATCCACCGAGTTCCCACATTTGTCCGGACACGCGTAACCGACCGACGTCGACTGAGACAACAGGACCATCGGTTCGGACAGTCAACGCATACTATTGTTACGGATTTCCGTGACGAACCATAAAAGATATATAAAATGATAAGTTTTTATACCAAAAGCCTTGACACGTGATAGAACGGCATGTATTCTATACTGTCGTTTAAAGATTAAACAGGCTTTGGGCGGCGTTTTCCAGGGGTAAGGTTAGGCGGTTTCAGCAACGCGTTACAGATGATTATAGTGGGAAGTTGGAGGGAGATTATGAGGAACTTCGGAAAGAGATGTTGGGCGGGGGGCTTTGGTCTGTTTCTAATGGTTAGCGTGCTGTGTCCATATTCCAGCGGATACGTTACCAACACCTACACTTTCAATGGGGGTGGTACCGGTGTGGCAAGTGGAACGTTTGACGTCCCCCAGTGGAATGAGGGAGAGACGCTTCGGGTAGTACGCGTGAATCTGTCGGTCAGCACCAGCGGTGGACAGTACGTGGGCGATAATGAGTCTCCGTTTAGTGTGACTGGCGACGTGGCGTTCGGTTCCGGCTTGGCGCTGGGCGATGCGAGCGGGTTCCAATGGTTTGGGGACATAGCGCCCACAGTTCCGACCTTAGGTCTTATTGCCGCCTCAAATTCGGAAGTCAGCATGGCTGCCGATGACGACGGTTTCCCCCCCCGATTTCATTGGCGACGATGCATTTACGATCGATGGAGCAGCTGGGACGGAAGATGGCCAGCGTGACCGCAACACCAGCCTCGGGGCGTATGTGGGGGCGGGAAGTATTCAATTTAACTGGGCTGGCAATACGTACGAAGCGGCCGTTTACGATCCGGGATCGGCTAACGTGTTTGGCGGCTCTATGGAGCATCCGACCTATTCCTGGGAGGCTGAAGTTATCATGACATCGCTTCCCGTCATTCCCGAGCCGTCCACCATTGTTCTACTTGCGCTTGGCGGCATAGCGTTGTTCCGCCGTCGTCGACACGCCTAACTCCCTTCATCGGTCCTTTAGTGGTCATCGTGTAGGTGAAGTCCGGAGATTAAGAAGTGAGACGCGGACTGGCACACGGCCGTACGCCGACAGTTGTCCATTTCTCCCCATGCTTAATCTCCGTCCTTGGTCACACGTGCACTCAGATTCGAATGGAGATCAGAGTGGAACGCTAACCGTCACGGAGCGGGGTTAAGTCCTTCCCAGCGAACAGCCCAGGAGCCATCATCGGGGAACCCCGGGGCATGACGGTTGGGGGCGTCATCCCATCCGGCTGCCATCATGGCAGTGGCGTAGAGAAGGCCGCCATTGCCCGGCAGGTAAGGGATCCCCGGCCCGAGGCAGATGCCTCTTTCATCGTACCGATTTTTGTGCGAGGTCTTCAGCAAGGCGTCGATGGCGATGCCCGGTTCGCCCATGCGTGCCGCGCCCATCGCCATGAGCGGGAAGTCCCATCCCCACACCTCCTCCCAATTCCATTTTTTCGCGACGTCCAGAACCGTACGGCGTGCGATGTTACGATCGAGTCCGGGCACGGGTGGAATGAATGCAAACGCGGCAATTGGATCGAGGTGATCGAAGCACCGGCGGGTATA
>JAIPIM010000007.1 GCA_021734725.1 Minisyncoccota bacterium
CGCGCGGCGGACGAATGCAACACCCGGTACGCGCAAGGCGGCATTGCCTGCGTTATCGCTGAAGGCGATTCGTTCGAAGCGCATGTTCAGGATACTCTCCAGGCGGGCGCCGGCCTGTGCAACCCGGACGTAGTGCGAGAAGTGGTCAGCGACGGGCCGAACTGCATACAGAATCTTCTCGAGTACGGAATCCACTTTACGCGCCGCGACGAAATTGAAGGTGCCGAGAACCGACAACCGCCTGAGTCGGATTTCGACCTCGGGCGTGAAGGAGGTCACAGTCAACGCCGAGTGTTGCACTCGGGAGACGTCACCGGCCAGGAAATCGTACGTGTCCTTCTGCAACGCTGTCGCGAGCACAAACGCATCCGGATTCTGGAGAACCACCTGGCCGTCGATCTCCTCTCCACACGCCATGTCAACTGGCAGGGCGAAAGCCACTGTCTCGGGGCCTACATCCTGGACCGGCAAACGAACCAAGTCAAGACTGTCCTGAGCCGATGGACTGTTCTCGCGACCGGCGGTGCCGGCAAGGTCTACCTCTATACCAGCAACCCCGATATTGCCAGCGGTGACGGCGTCGCCATGGCCTACCGCGCCTATGCCGAAATACGAAATATGGAGTTCTTCCAATTCCATCCGACCTGCCTCTACCACCCGGAAGCAAAATCCTTCCTGATCAGTGAAGCTGTGCGCGGCGAAGGCGGTATCCTTAAAGTACGACGGGGCAATCGGATGGTGGACTTCATGGACGAATACCATGAAATGGGCAGCCTGGCGCCACGGGATATCGTCGCCCGTGCCATAGACAGCGAACTGAAACGCTCAGGGGAGCCTTGCGCCTTCCTTGACATACGCCACCGGGACAAAGACTTTCTGAAGCGCCGGTTCCCGACCATTTATGCCACCTGCCTTGAGTTCGGCATCGATATGGCGGACGATCCGATCCCCGTGGTTCCGGCCGCGCATTATTGCTGCGGCGGCGTCAAGACCGATATCAACGGCTGGACCGGCATCCAGCAGTTATACGCCATCGGCGAGGTCGGCTGTACGCAGCTGCACGGCGCCAACCGGCTGGCCAGCAACAGCCTGCTGGAGGCCATGGTGCTCGCAAAAAATGCCATCCGGCATACCCTGACATCCCGGCAAGCCCCCCCTCCAATCGAGACCGTGGATATTCCCGACTGGCAGAGCGGAAACGCCGTGGACTCGGACGAACAAATTGTGATCTCACATAACTGGGACGAAATCCGACATTTCATGTGGGACTATGTGGGCATCGTACGCACCAATAAACGACTGGAACGCGCCAAAAACCGTATCCGACTCATCCGTAAGGAAATCGAAAAATATTACTGGGATTTCATTATTACCGACGACCTGATTGAGCTGCGCAACCTGGCATCCATCGCGGAAATGATCATTGACAGCGCCATCGCACGCAAAGAAAGCCGAGGCCTGCATTTTAATACGGACTACCAAGTCAATAACGAACCGCCCGGAAAGGATACCGTACTGCGACGCCCCACAAAGGCGGAAATCTGGACGGAGTAGTGCTGGAAATCGGCTGCCATGTCACACACGCACTCTACACATACCAACCACTCTCCTGCCCAAACCGATTCGCCGATGGGCATCCAAGCGGATGTCGGCCTCGTCGTGGCGGCCGCCGGAAGCAGTTCCCGGTTTGGAACAGGCGACTGTAAACTTCTTTATGAACTGAACGGCATCCCGGTTCTCTGTCACTGCCTCCGCACGTTCGCTCGTATTGTGGCGCCCCAGGCAACGGTTGTCATGGCTCCGCCAACTATGCTCAAAACCTTTCGGAAGACACTGACCGCATCAGGCATTCACCCCGATGTTCGGGTTCTCCCGGGAGGCGCGGAACGGCAGGACTCCGTCTACAAAGGGATCATGGCTCTCCCTCTGTTCGTGCACATTGTGGCTATCCAGGACGCGGCACGTCCGTACACCACCCCCCGCCTTCTTGAGGAATGCATTGACAGCGCACGCCGTCACGGCTCCGGAGTGGCCGCGAAACCCGTGACGGACACGATTAAGATCGCCGGCGCCGACGGTAAAGTGGCTTCGACTCCCGACCGCTCAACACTGTGGGCGGCCGAAACACCACAAGTTTTCCAACGCACACTTATCGCGGACAGTTACCGAGAGATAATGGCTGGCGGAAAACACGTCACCGATGACGCGCAGGCGGTTGAACTCGCGAACCACCCCACCTTTCTGGTTCGACACCATGAAGTGAACAGCAAGATCACGTACGCAACGGACCTGGACGACTGACATTGTGAACATAAAAGCCGTTCCGGGGTCCGGGGCAGGGCTGTTTCGTTCTCAGTCATGCGGAGTCCTGCAGTGGCTCGGATGGTCCCCAGCCGAGATGGCGAAGGAGAATCGGGGTCGGGGTCGCTATCGGTATCGGTATCGCCCGCGCGGAATAAACGGCCTCGCGCCGCAAACGCCACCCGCAATTTGCCATCCCAGTAAACACTTACATCCCGGCCTCTAGGGCGCGAAGTTGGGGATATAATCGTCGCACGCCACCTTGGAGCCGTCCCACACAACCCCCTCGGCTGCCGGTATACGCCGTGCCACGGGGGCGCGAATGCGGTCGGCATTGGCATGAATAAGCCGGGCCGTCGCATCTGAGAACGGTACTTCCAGCGTTAAGGAAAATCGACTGCCTTAATTTCTTCACCGGTCCAGTGCTCACGCACGATGGCGGTGACCTTGGCGGGAACAGCGTTGTCGGCCAGCCCGCTGATGTCCGCCTCGATACGCATGCTATTCTTTGACGGAAAATAAGCGTAGTGAAAACCACTGTTGGGGTAGCCACCAGTCAAGGACGACCATTCCCAACCGTTCTTCCAGTCCCGACAGAGGTTAATGGACCAGACGCCGTCAGTTGTCTTACGACCGTTCTCCACCATGTTCATGCTTGCAATGGGTATGGCACACTCAAAATCCCACCAGCCATCGTGCAAACTGCTGACGTGCTTCCAGCCGCCGCGCCAGCTAACCTCCTCGTCAGGCTTTCCCAGTGTATGAATTAGGTGAATCCTTCAAACCCATGCGCGCCGCGCCATTCCCGTGGTTCGATCTTGCCGTCAATCGCCGGCGCCTCGCGGAACACGGGGGCCGTCATCGGCGGTGTCGCCGGTTCGTTTTTTTCGGCGGCATGCCCGATCCCCATCAGTAAGGTCAGACCGATTGCGCCCGCGAGGACTGTCCGCTGCCATTTCCTCATCGCTGTAACTCCTTGTTCTTTATACAATCACGGTCTTTCGTTCCGCGCTCGTGGTTACCACACAAATTATTTTTAGTTCTTCACGGTGTTCTGTAAGATCAGAGAGCTGTCGGTCCATTTCGGCGTACGTTCGATCTTGCATTTCAGTGGCTCCACGCCGGCGACTGGCACGTCACCCCAGTTGACGGTGAGCCGGGTGCCGTCCCCGTACTCGACACGGCTGGTTTCAGGCCCCAATTCCTCGTAGTCTTCGACCATCTCCACATGGGTCCCGGCCAACTCGTTGAACGCGGTCTTGTAAGCCTCGCCCACCGCCTGGATGGACTCCTCGTAGTGACCCCCGTTGGCTCCGGCAATGTACGAAACCTCCATGGAGGGACGTGCACCATAAGCCAAGGCACGCAATAACTCTTTCCGACAAACCTCTTTTCCATACACGTGAACCCACTTATCCTGATAGGTGACCAAGCCGTGGATTGCCAATTGATAGAACGGCACAACCCGGTCAACAATGCGCTCAAAATCCTCGTTCACCGCTTTCAGAGACTCTCGTCCGGTTGGCATATGGATATGCGCAATTTCGTCGATAAAGGGCAGCGAATAAGCCGGGCCGACCTCCTGCGAAACCGCACCGTAAAGAACACGGTAGGCCTGAAGCAACTTGCATTGTGAAATGGCAAATTGTTCTTCATCGGCGGGGTGTTGCGGGTCATGACAGCGAAAGAGTGGATTGCTCTGGGCATCGCAATAATAATGTCCTGCAAACCCCAGATCGCGGATCCGCATCACGTCCGGGCCGTAGCGGTCGAAATAAGCGAGCGGACACGACTTGGCCGACTGTCCTCCGCCCCAGATACCTCCGAGCACAGGGGTGTGGTCATCGTGTCGCAACAGCACTTCCTGGTCATACGTCTGCCCCGCCATATACATGTCAGTAAGATTGTCGTGCGGCACGATCTGATAGCCCATGCTTTTCGCTTTGGCAATCAGCCTGCGCAGGCCTTTCTCGCCGCCCAGGGCCCCCTCGACCGGGAAGCGTTGCGGATACGCCCCGTCGTGCCCACCCAGATTCCAGCCAACCAGTGTGATCACAGCCTTTGTCAGGCCCGCCGCCTGCATACAATCGAGGATGTCCTCCGTCTGCGCAAAGGTGGCGTACGTTTTCATTGGCACATTTCCGTCGAGCGATCGCGGTTTCAGTCCGTGAAAGATTTTGGTTCGCATGGCCGCAACGGAATATGCCAATACCGGGTTGTCGGCGATCCGCTGCTTGAGAGGAGACACCCCGCGGTCATTCACCAAGTAGTCGCGATAAGCGCGGGCCAGATCCCAAAACCCGTCCGCCCGCCCGCGGGTGAAGCGAACAATAATTTCTTTATCTTCCTGCTTGATCGGCTCGGACGGCCCGTGGCGCAACCCAAACGACGCATACAGCCTGTTCCTGCCTTCCTGATTCACTTCGGTCACGGCATGACAGAAAAAGTCCCCCTCGTGAACAATGACCAACGTGCCGGCGCCATCCTGTTTCAAGCCGAAGCAGTTCATGACGTTGAACTTCTCCCACTGGCTCTGATGCATGTATATGCGGTCGCGAACAACGCCGGGCGCCTGATTGTTGAAACGGACAATTGTTCCACTGAAGTCAGGCAGCAGATAAAAGCCTTCGGCACCGACTTGCGTCATAAGACAATCAGGCAACACATCGAGTGCCATCAGACGACGGTTGATCGACATCTGTTCACATATCCAGCCGGCTTTCACCCGCAGTCGAAATCCGTCGCCCTCAGCCCGAAGCTCGACCGGAATGAACAGCCCGTGATCTTCATTGACCAGCTGCAGCCTGACACCGTCAGCCAAGGGTTGCACCAGGCGCGGCTCAAAGTCGGAAACAGACAGGTCACGGTCAACCGATAAGTTGTGAACCCTCCCCCTCAGCATACGTGTCCAGCCAATGCGCATTGTACGGTCGCCAACGGTTAGAGTCAATGCTTTGCGGTCTATGTTTATTTGTTCGATCATCATGTTGACGTTCTTTCTATAGCGGCTTGAGCTTATACTTTGTCAGTGTAGGCAAAGTACCGAATATCGGTTCTGGAAAGCGCGTAAAGACCACACCTGAAGGACGGGGGTCTCTGTGTTTGCTTTGGAGGGCCTTGCCTGGGTCAATTACCGCCGTGCAATGCCATGATTCGTTGCCACCCCAGCCAAGTGCAGTATGTACCTGTCATAGGATACAGGGTGCCGAAATCGAGGAAGTTACTGGGATTACCAATGCGATCGAACGTAAGATACAGGACGCTTCCATCCATATACCCCGCGGTCAAACCGTTGTCGTCGTGCGGCCGCCAGTACGGTACACGGGCGGCGTCATGCACATAATTTCCCTGCATGAAACAGTCGGCAAATACGGGAAACGAAGAATCGTTGTCCTCCAGCCGCCAGTCATCGTCCACCGGATCGTCATGAGGGTAGGTGGTGCCCGGCGGTCGCTGCATGAGGATGGTGTCGAGCGCGTAATCGGAAAACGCCCAGGAGCCTGCGTTGCCGAAGCGGGCCGCGCCTTTATCCGGACCGTGATCCCAGAAGTCGTTAACGTACGTATTGGTCGGACAGTACAGTGTCCTTACGCTTGCCAAGTGTTTTTCTTCCACCAGGACACCCGATCCGATGTTGCCGGGATCGGGGTCCCCGGCGTTGTGCTGTTGCCACAATACATTGGCTGAGTTGGCGTGGACCTTGCGGCCGGGCGAAAATACGCCGTCGTGGTCGTTGAGGTACCCCACCATGGCCACCAGGTTCTGGCGTGTATTGGAACCGCAGACCGCACGCTTGGCAGCCTCACGCGCCTGTCGCAATGACGGCAGCAGCAAGCTCGCCAGAATACCAATGATCGCAATAACCACCAGTAACTCGATGAGCGTAAATCGCTTCATGAAACCCCCTTGTTCAGCTGGGTAATAATGCCCGGCAACGGCAACTGTTCAACAGCATGGAATCCGTATTGGTTGGCAACGTCCCAGCGCGCCGCCACATGCGTCCAGGCCCCTTGCGAGACAGCAGTGCTGGACCGACGCTCCGCCGGCGTCCCCGGAGCATAGAATCCGATGGTGCCATCGCTTCGCACATAAAAAACCCATCCGCTATTGAGCGACGT
The DNA here is from genome assembly GCA_021734725.1 of Minisyncoccota bacterium. Taxonomy (GTDB): domain Bacteria; phylum Verrucomicrobiota; class Lentisphaeria; order Oligosphaerales; family MVZH01; genus JAIPIM01. The sequence continues at coordinate 6,420 of JAIPIM010000007.1, forward strand.
GTTCGACGTTGACTAAGCATAGTTTGGACTCCTTTTCTCTGGGTTTACAGGGAATTGCAAAATGTCGTTTCCCGCAGTTCTTGGTGCTTGGTGCTTGGTGCTTGGTGCTTGGTGCTTGACCCCCTTTTTCTGAATATTCTCTGCATACCTTCAAAACCGTTAAACCAGCGTACCGCTCAATGCTTCAAGCTCGTCCATTGTTCCAGCGGCTGAATAATCCGCGTCCGAACCGGCAAAACGTGGAGCAAGCCATTCGACTCGATCCGGTAATTCAGGATGTCGCAATCTCTCAATGATCAATCGGACAGCTCTATCCGCGAGCTCTTCGTCGTCCAATTCAAAATGCAGAACCGGCAGAGCAAAGGTCAGCGGCGCGGCCTGATGCGTTAATACCGCCATAGGCGGGGCGTAGTCCGACTCGAGTTTGAAAAACTGCGACAACCCCAATGCAATATGATCGTCATCAACGATCAGCGCATCGGGGCGCTCTGCTCGAGGACGGTCCAAGACGATCTCCGCCGCTCGGCGGCCACCAGCAATGCCGATACAACCCGCTTCAATAAATTCAACGCACCCTCCCGGGACATTACGGACCGCCAGCCTTGACTCGTCATACAATGAGTTATAACCCCGACTGTATCCCGCGGCAACAACCCCCAAACGCATCGCCCCCTGTTTCTCGAGACTCTCGACTGCCGCTCGCGCAAACGCAACCGCATCGATCACGCAGCCACAGGCCGCCAACTGCCACCCTGTACTGAAACAAACCGGGATAGTACGCTCAGTCAACCTCATTCGATCCTGGTCGGCCAAGCTGCCCGGGGTCAATACCGCGTCGACCGTACCCGCCTCAACATCGTTCTCCAGGTTAACGTAATCGGCAATGCGATGGGGCTCCTCCATCGTTACGTTTACGTGCGGATACACCCGACATTGACAGCCGGCAGCCACCAGTTTCTGCTGCAGCAAGCACGTCAACCGCGAAAAAAAGGGCGATGGAACGTTCCCCAGATCCCAGTTTAAAAGAAGTGCCACGGTCCAGACCGAAAGGTCGACAGCGTCAGGATCGCGAATTACGGTGCCAATGCGCTGTTTGCGCTGGATCACGCCGTCCGCCACCAGCCGCTCCATGGCGCGCGAAAGCGTCGCATGGCTGAACCCAATCTCCTGACGCAAGTCTTCCTGAGGCGGCAACTTCGCACCGCAAGTCAAACCCCGTCGATAGATTTCACGGACCAGCATGCGGTAAGCATTGAGTTCCTGCGATCCTGACTCCATTTGTTTCGTCGGATGTACCATACCAAACTTGCTTTCCAACTTCGGCTCGCCGGTCCCCCCCCCGGAGCATTGCCTCCAGTGATACAACTAAAATATCGGTTGATCGATATATATCAAGCAAGCGACTCTAAAAAAAAATCAATCCGTTCCATTGACTCCCGAGATCCTGTGTTGTACATTTCATTGTTACGTCCCATTGTAATGTTACAAATTCATCGATTCCATGGGTGAGTGAACAGTGAGCAACGGTATTTCCATCCGAAAAGTCGCTGAGCGCGCCGGGGTGTCAACGGCGACCGTGTCCAGGGTCATTAACGGGCATAACGCCGTAGCCGAGGATACACGAGCACAGGTACAGGCCGTGATCGAGGAATTGGATTATCAACCCGATCCAAAGCTGGGGCAGTTTTTTAAGTCCCTGAATGGCGGTATTCGCGGAGTGGCGTTTGCGTTACATCCCGACCTGCACACCCGCATTTCTTCGGCCAGCGATCCTTTCTATGCTCGCATGAGCCTGGCCGTCCAGGCCGAACTCAGCAAGCACAGTCGTCACATGGTGTTGGCAAACAGCGGGACCGACAGCACGTCGAACGGTAATCTGACGTGTGTAGCGCAAGGCCTGTGTAACGGTGTCATCGGCGAGCTGAAGCAACCGGCCTTCATCGCGCGGCTGGCGAGTCACACGCCGGTCGTTTTATTGAACGCCGATTATGACATCCCCTTTGTTGACGTGGTCATTCCGCATGTTGAACGGGCGGCACACCAACAACTCCGTTTCCTCACCAAACTCGGTCATCGGTCGATAGCCTGCTTCCGCCCTCGCTCGACTCGACATGGTGAACCGTTGGTCGCATGGCAGGACAAGCGGTTCTGGCATGCGTATACAACGTTTCACGAGGCGCACCATGTGCACCTCCCGCCCGTCTACCTGGAATCGTCTATGTGCGATGACGGGCAGCATGCCGCGGCCGTCCATGAGTTTCTCGACAATGTCTTTGCAAACAACGCCATTGCGCCGACGGCGATCCTCACGTATGACGGCTATGCCGGTGAACTGATTCGCCAATTGGGGGAGCGCGGATTCGACGTACCGCATGACGTCAGCATCATCGGTTACGACGATTACACATTCGGCCACCCCTGCCCGCTCGGACTGACCACTTTTCGGCAGGATTTCGAAGCCATGGCGAAGCACGCCGTGGACCTTCTCCTCGCACGCATTCAGGAGCCCGAACGTCCGGCCGTGCTCCTTCAGGTCGAAGGACAGCTCATTGAACGCGAGTCCACAGCCCCCTCCCCAACCCCAAACAGATCAGCGGAAAAACCTAAAGGAGACCGTTACGAAACTTCACAATTGGAGAAAACATCTTTGCGGCGAGCAGTTGTACAATGCAGATAAAACATAAGGAGGAAAGAAAGCATGAACAGTCTTAGTAACATTGGTAAAAGCAGCGTTCTTTGTGTCGCACTTCTCACTCTGCTGAGCGGAGCTGCGCGAGCCGCCGCGGTATTTTTCGAAGATGACTTCGAGTCGTACACGTCAGCTGCCGTACTGCCGACAACCGGCCCCTGGGACAGTGTTGATATCGGCAATCCCGACGGCAGTTACAGTTGGGCTCGACAATTGTCGGTGCGCGAGTCCAACAATGTTTACCCGGGTGACGGTAGCCGGACAGTCCCGCAGTCACCTTTCGGAAGCGGCGGCAAAATGTTGGAGTACTATGATAATTATTCGAGTCCCGGTCGCAGTGTGGGTGCAGCAGGGGATTTCAATGTCTCGTCAGGGGTCGTGTACCCCATTAAGGTCGCTTTTGATTATCGCGTTGACGAAGACTGGGCTAATTTCGGCGGTGTCTGGCGCATGACCATCGACGACAAAGACGGTGGCGCCGCGAACGGCTATTTCATCGATCTTATCGCAAATGTCGATGCCGATTCATTCGACCTGGGCTATGTCGATGTTAGTAACTCACGCCAACTGAACCTAACCCTCGACCGCGGGGTTTGGCATCACATCGAGCTGCTCCTTGAGGCGCCAAACGGCGCGGCGGAGCAGCCCGGTACGATCTCCGTTTGGGAATGAGCCGACGGCGCCGCGAACCCGACCGCTCTGGGCACTTTTGGCATAACAAGCCGCCAGCCACTGACCGAGATCAACCGCATAAGCGTTACTGACGTGGGAACTACGGGTAACGGTCTCTGGTATTTCGATAACATATCCATCACGCCGGAGCCTGCCTCGCTGGTGTTAGTGGCACTCGGTGGCTCAACACTGTTCTGGCGACGGATGCGATAGGGCGCCCGCGGCCTTGAACGGATGCTGCCAGAGATAATGACGAGAAAGCTTTTCACACTCGTTGACTGGAGTGTTTTTTATCACGGAAAGCCATCCGTCGGAGTTCACGCTCAAGCGTGGCCCACCGGCATGCCGGACTGAACGCCTTAAAAAACTCAAACCGATCTCGACCATGAAAGGAATGTAATGATCAGATTGACACAAATAATGGCTGTGAGTGCGGCGGTATGTTGGTGTACAGCATGTGCCGTCAATGCCCAGGAGGATGACGCCAGCGGCAGCACGGCACAAGCAACGGCACATATGCTTCTTCGCGGCATTAATGTTAAAACGCTTGGCGCGGTCGGCGATGGGAAACATGACGATACCGCGGCCTTCCAAAAAGCCATTGAGATGACCGGCCAAGTCGAACCCGGCGATGACAAGTACTTCGACCCCAAGGCCATCCTCGTTCCGCCCGGGCATTACCGTATCACGGCACCACTTCTGATTAAGCACAGTCGCCGTCAAACCCAGGGAGCACATCGGGGCATCAAGGTCATGGGGGCCAGCGGGGGACATCACCGGTGGACCCAGCTGGGACCACACGGCAACCCCGACCTTTACACCGAACTGTTCTGGGACGGTCCCGAGAAAGGTACGATGTTCGATGTGTGGGGGACACACTCCATGCACATATCCAACCTGCTCTTGAACGGCCGGAATAAAACGGCCGTTCTCATAAGCATTAACTCGCCACGTGGCGCCGGTTCGGCCAATCACATCTTGCGGAACATTGAGTTGGTCAACTCACACGTGGGTTTTGAATGCGGGAACGACAGTTATATATGCAGTTCCGATATGAGTTTCTACGACGTCCGATGGATCGATTGCAACACGGCTTTCCGTACGGTCTCGGATCAAAATTTGAATTACAATTTTGTCCGCTGCGGTGCGGCCAATACCGGCATTATGTTTGACTTTCAAAAAGGCGGCAGCGCGGTAATCACACTTCCTTCAACGTATTCAGTCGGTACGTTTCTGCGCGTCGGCTCGGGCGGCATCAACGCGGGAACGTTTACCGTGAACGGCTGTCGGCTTGACGGCGCCCGTTACAGGGCCGAGCGCACGGTCGTACCCGACGCAAAAGGCGAAACCAATGTCGTCTTCAGCGGGCTGCTGACCTCCTGCACCGGACTCTGGCCGAAGACAAATGAAGACGGCACCAAGGGCCCCCCGCCGGAGAACACCCCGATGTTCGTACTTGGGCCCCATGCCAATGTACTCGTGCAGGGCTCCATGATTTCGGGAAATGTCGCCAAACTCACGGGCAGTGACGACCAACTTCCAACATGGATTCAGTTTGATAACTGCCGCTTTCGCGTCCGCAGCGACCCGAGAACAATGATCGAAACCGACGAAGCCAGTGGATATGAGCTGCGGAATTGCGTGGTCACGACTGATGACGGGCAGAATATAATGGTATCGAAACGGAAAGCGCCCGCGCAGGAAGAACTGACCGATGAGTAGTGCGTTCGGAAGCAAAGGACTAAAAAAACAAGGAGGAAAAAAATGACAAGTGCAAGCGTATTGAAACATGTAACAGGTATTGTCTGCGTTGGCACCGACCGCAGCCGGCCGTTCCGCGCAATCATTGGTCTGTGCAGAGTCGTTCTGCCGATCTTAACCATCGCGGCATTTCTCGCGACACCGGCATCGGGTGCGGTGATTGGCCTCACTGCAACCGTGACTGATCCCGTGCTGACGACGGGAAGCGGACTGCCCGAGGCAGAACTGGTGAGCTTCGATATCGGCACACAAACCTACTACACATACGACGTCCTTACGCCGTATGTATTTTCGGGAGTCGGCAGCAGATTCGCTCGCGCCGGCAACCCCGTGCCAACAACAAATCAGGCGGCTCTCGGCAGCCGATACCTGGCACAAGGCACCGTGAACACAAGTGTGCTGTATTTCGATATCGGAAAAACAGTCAGTGTGGCTGATAACAAAACCTTTTTCATGTACGAATTGGGCGGCAGTGACGATGTTATCGTCCAGCCACTTGACAGTAATGACAATCAAATAGGCAATTGGTCCTTGACAATCAATTCCGGCGATTACGGAGCGGCAACAAATGCCTTCAACATCACTTACGTTGGCGGTAACTTTACCACGGCCGGAGTAGCGTTCACGCTGGCCGACTTTACGGGTGACACGGGAACCTTGAGCGGAGTGACAGGCTTGCGCTTTCAGGACCCCAACACCACCAGCCCCGGATGGGATCCCATTATGGTGGGGATGGTTCCCGAGCCGAGTACGCTCGGACTTCTGGTGCTCGGCGGGATTGTGTTAATGCGCCGGCGTACCTGAGACAACAACACCACGATTCCGTGCATACAACAGCCTGGTACAAATGATTATGCGTTCAACAAAATTTCGCCAGCGTAAATCCTTCACGCTCATCGAGCTTCTTGTTGTGATTGCCATCGTTGCGGTCCTGGCGAGCCTGCTTCTGCCCGCCTTGAACCAGGCACGTGAAAATGCCAGGCGGGTAGTGTGCGTCAGCCGCAACCGTCAAATGTTGATCGGCATGGCCGGATTCACGGGAGATCATCAGTATTATCCCCCTTACCTATCCAGCTCCAGTGATCCGACGAATGCCAACTATCATCCACTGCATGACAAGCTTGACGTGAACTTCTGGGGCGGCATGCTGGCGCCTTATATGAGCGATGAACCGTTCAATCGCTGGGAGGTCCCAAAGTACTCCGAATGGCATCTGTGTCCGGTTAATCGTGTCACGCCCCAGAGGGACTGGATCGCCTACAATATCTGGTTCGGATTTGCACACAGCAATCCGCTTTCCGCTGTTACCCGTGCACACAGAGCGGTTACCCCCAGCGACGTGGTTCGACCCAGCGCGTCGCCTGTGTTTACGGATCGCATGAATGACGACTCCATTCGGGGGGACGGTGCAATTCGGCGTTACTACTACGCGGCCGGCCCCGGCGGAAGCCCCGACTGGGACCACCATGGGACGGGCGCCGTCTACGGCTTTGCCGACGGCCATGCCGGCCTGGTGGAAGAAGCAGAGGCTAAAACTCTGTATTTCTCGGACGCTTCCAACGACGATATCTACTTCAAGTACCCGAAGAAAGACTGGTAATAGTCAGCGGTCGCCGTGGTGGAACCGCCTACCGTATTCTCGCAATACGTGAATCATAGGTAATGTGGGAGGTGCTTTAAATACTCCGCTTCTTCGGAGCGGTTCCACCCGGCGACCGCGTTTGAAACTCCCCAAAAGCACGGGCAACTCAATTCCATGAACAGAGAAACTAGCGAAGGTCAATCCATGATCAAGACAGTCCATCACCCCCTCTTTTGCTCGAGAACCACAAACACAAGCACCGCGTTCCTCCTGGCAATCCTGCTATTCACCGGCGTGTTCGCAAGTGCCGACCTACTGAATGTCGCGGTAGATGTCTCCGGGGAGAAGATAAAAGTAACACACGGCGGACGAACCTTGCTTCAACCGGTGGAAGGCAGGCACAGTGAACGCCTCTTCTCGTTCCCCGACATCGAAGACGCTGAGCCATGCGCCATCAATCACCACATCGAGACGGTTCCCGGCGGATTCGACATCTCCGTCACCCTCTCCAACCCGAAAGCCAATCCCGCAATTCGCCCTACCATCATGATTTCCGGTTTTCACTTGAAAAGCAATGTGAAAACCGTGCGTGATGAAGAAACAGGCAAGGTGCAGGCGCATATCGATAGCGGCTTTAACTGGCTGGACGGCCGCACATTGGGCACAATCAACGGAACGTGCAAACAATGGTCCCCCTGGCGGATGCAGTATCCGAACGACCTCTATGCCCCCGTCCTGGCCGCCTGGGACGATGAAGTCGCGGTCGGCATTTCCCTGATGTATGATCCCTTTACGGCACAGCACGATGTCGAAGGGGAGTACGAACTGAAGGGAGGAAAACTGTTCATGGGATTCCATCTGCACACGCAAAAGGGGTATCGGCTGCTGCCTCCGGGCGAGGAAGAATCCTACCGAGTGGCAGTACGCTTCACGCAACCGGCACCCGAGCGCAAACCGCACCCGGGATGGCTGGATGCCCTGGCCCCGTACAAAACATTCTTCACTGACACGTACGGGACTGTCCGTTACAAGCGTGACCTGCGCCCGGTCATGGGGCAACCAGTGGCGCAAACACAATTCCAAAACGCGGAAACCAATCCCCGCGGCTACCACACTGGGTTCGATGGCCAACGCGTGGACATCGACGGATGGGGACCCTTCGCTGACTGGCTGGCTGAAAAACTGGCGGACGGGTATCGACGCGCCATGGTCTGGGCGCCGTCGGGGTTGTACATGAAAGGCCGAAACTACCCGACCGAATTCATGACGGAATGGCCGGAAAAACTCGTGGACACGTTACCGGAGTTGCTCGACCTGAAAAAGGAAACCCACGTTAACCTCGGTATGTGGTGGGGCCGCTCGAGCCAAGTTTCGGGCGGCTGGAACAGTGGCGACATGTGGGAGCGGAACAGCAGTAAGCCCGCCGACCGCCAGGCCGCGTTCGACGAACTGGACTTGGCCGTCGAATACGGCATTGACACTGTCGGACTGGACGCCTGGAGCCATATGCCTCTGTGGCAGCGTTACGACTGGCTCCAGACGCTTCAACAAAAATATCCAAGTCTGAAGTTCATAACAGAATCGTCCGAATGCGACATCATGCACACATTGGCTCCCACGTACGATCAGTACAGAAGGCAAACTCAACGGCCCGTACTGGCGGATTGGCTCGTTCCCGGCCACGAGTCCTGGCTTCATCTCCGCGCGCAGTCAGTGAACCAGGAGAACGTCAACAGGATTGTGGGCTGGAAGTGCGTGCCGGTAACCATGAGTCATGCCGTTCCACACAATGCCGCCGATTTTGAAAAACCGCCCGCGCTCACGGTCGACATTCTCGACCGGGAAACATCCCCGAAAATCGCGTTAAAAGCACTGGACAAAACGCTGGTCCGTCCGGATGCCGGATCGGTGCTGCACGGAGGCGAGTGCGAAGTCTCGGTCGAAAGCCGAACGATCCCCGAAGGTGTGGAACTGGAATTCCGTGTAAAAAACCCGAAAGAAACACCGGCGACGCTCCCCACGTTCCGAGTGCCGGGGATCATACTGCCGAATGTTGGCGTCGACTACATCCAGACGTGGAAAACAATCTCCCTGCGCCCCTTCAATGCCGCGGCCAAACGAAGCCATTATTTGCATCCGGTTCGCGACTACCCGTCGGAATGCTATTCGCCCGTGCTGGGGCTCCGTACCCCCACAGCCATGCTGGGAGCTATGCTCCTATACGCACCCTTCGAAACCATGGTTGAAATGCATCTTAATTATGAGTACGACAAGAAGACCGACACGTTTGCCATGGTGTTCGCGCCACGCGATGAACCCACCAAATCCGATAAGGTTGTACCGGGTACGCTGGCACCGGGGAAAGAAGCTACTTTCACGCTTTGTGTTACAGCTGCGCCGCCGAACAACTGGGTTACCGCGTTTCGTCCCTATCGCGATTTCTTCCGGGAACGGTACGGCGAAGTCCGTTACAAATACGACGGTGAACCCATCTACGCACTTAGCTGCGCCAGCGGTAAAATCCGGGGCGAATTCGGCAAAATGAACGACGAGAACCCCCGAGGCTACAACGGAGTCACGCGCATGGATCTGTTTGGCTGGCCGGTCTTTCGCGCGGTCGCCAAAGACCGCATCCTGCGGCGAGGCTTCCGCCGAACACTGGTCTGGCAGGTGAATGGGTTCTACAGAGAACACCGCTCTACCAATATGGTGTGGGAGATTGCCACCGAATGGCCGGAGAAGATGAATGAAACGGTGAATACCGTGCACACAATCATCGAGGACGACGGGCTTGCCATGGGCTGGTGGTGGGGGCGCGCTTTCACCGTATCCGAGGGGTTCGATTCCGGCAAGCGACATGCCTGGGATCCAGACAATCGAGACGATAACGAAGAGGCCTTTGCCGAGCTTGACCGCGCCTACGAACTGGGCGTGCGCACTATCGGTTGCGACGGCACGGTATGCACGTTGTGGGGCAGCGACTGGCGGCCACCGGTCAAGACACTGAAGGACGGAATCTTTCCGATGCTTTATAAACGCTACCCGGACATGTACTGGATCCTCGAAGTTGCCCCCTGCGATTTCATGAACCTGTGGGGCGGCGCCTTCATCTGGGACAAGGAAGTTGAAGGGGCAAACACATTCTGCCAGTACATCGCCCCCGGGTCAGTGCAACACGGTGTGATGAAACGCAGCAGGATGCACAGGGACTTCTACCAGAAAACCGGCAAGGCCAAGGTCTGGCGGGAACGCTTTAACCAACTGCACGACTGGGGGTTCGTACCGCTCGTGTTCTGCGACCAGGGGGGCTACCCCATCCTCATCCGCCGCGACGAGGATGGACATATTCAGTGGCACAAAGAATAGACCCCGACGGCTACTGAGACAACCCCACCGGGCTTGACTGCGTGCACAACCCCACCGGGCTTGACCGCGTGCACGACCCCAACGGGCTTGACCGCATGCACGACCCCACCGGGCTTGACCGCATGCACGACCCCACCGGGCTTGACCCGGTGGTGAGCAAGATCGCCCCCCAGCCCGCCGACAACGTCGACTCTCCCTTTGCCGCCTGAGGGCGAACGGAAGAATTGAGGGCAAACAGAACAATGGACGTCTTGCGCACCCCGCCGATATCGCTCGCTCCCCGCGCAAGGCAAGCGTGGGCATCACCTTCCCAGTCCAACTTTCCAGCCGCTATCCCAGTGACATTCATACATAGTTCCACTACATTACGGCTCCATCCTCGAGATAAAAAAAACTTTACAAAATGGCTGCCGCGAGAGCCTTGCAAGTGCAGCTTTCGGAGAAGACTTGAATGCGATTCAACGACGACAGAGACTGGTTTTTCCAAAAGCGTTTCGGCATGTTTGTGCACTGGGGGCTTTACGCCATTCACGGACTGCACGAGCAGGAACAACAACGCTTTGACGTTCCCTCGGACGAATACCACAAGCTCATCAACCAGTTCAACCCAACCGCTTTCGATCCCGATACCTGGCTGGATCTGGCTGAAACCGCCGGTATGGAGTACCTGGTGTTTACAACCAAACACCACGACGGCTTCTGCATGTGGAACACAGCCCTGACGGATTTTAATGTGATGAACACGCCGTACAACCAGGACATTGCAGGTCAATTGGCGACAGCCTGCGCACGCCGGAACGTTCCGCTGGAGTTTTATTACTCCGTGGTCGACTGGCATCATGCGGCGTATCCAAACCTGGGACGACATCATGAAATTGTCACCGACAGCGCGCATCACGATATGACACGCTATATGGAGTTCCTTAAAGGACAGATCCGCGAGCTTTGCCGCAATTACGGAACCGTACACGGAATCTGGTGGGACATGAATGTGCCGGACCATCGAGATCCGTCCGTTACCGCCATGATTCGCGAACTGCAGCCCGCGGCGGTAATCAATAACAGGGGGTTCGATGACGGCGATTACTCAACCCCCGAGCGCGATTTCGATCCCGATGCCGCCAATCCCGATGCACGCGCTTTCCAACGCCCGACAGAGGCCTGCCAGTCCGTCGGCGTCAACAGCTGGGGGTTCCGAAAAAACGAAGACTATTTTTCAATCACACACCTCATGCGGGCAATCGACAGCGCGCTTGCGCGCGGCGGCAACTACCTGCTCAATGTCGGACCGGACGCGCAAGGCAGGATCCCACCTGAGTCTACCGCGCTTCTCACCGCCATAGGAAACTGGTATCACAAGGTAAAAGAAGCGTTCTGCCCGCCCGCCCCCGGACTGGTCGAGGATACCTCGATACTCACCACCCGCGACGATAGCGCAACCTACGTCCACTGCCCGGCCGGTCTCACCTCCAGTACGCTGTCGCTGTACCCGATAACCAACCCGCCCCAGTCTGCCATTCTGCTAAACACCGGGACCCCTGTCGAGGTCACGCTCGAGCCGGTTATCTATCAACGCCCCCTCGGCAAACACGTCCGCCTGCGCAACATCCCGGTGGACACACTGAACGACACGGTCCCGATCTTCAAGCTCATCTTTTGAGGTTCAACCTTGAGTCCACTCAAAAACGTACGGTTAAAGCAACCGTGTCACGCGGCGTTTCTCTCAGCAATAAACAATCGTCCATTTCTTCGCGCTGACTGACTGACTGCCGGCTGAATGTCCACCGGCACGCTGCCTTCCCGTCGCCGCAGCTTTTCCTCGTCCTGCGTTCTCGTGACCCGACTTCGTGTCTTTTCGGTTGACGATAGCGGGCGACGAGAACGGTTGACGATTCTGCTCGCGGACGACCTTCGTATCCGATTTGCCCCTGCCTCTCCTTTTTTTTCTTCGCAAAGCCGTTTTGCTCTTGCAAATATTATACGTAGTACTACATATCCGTCAGCAACGTAAACAACCGCAGACAGAAGGAGCCGAACATGAGCCCGAAACTGTCCATCGGAGTACTGGAGACGCGGCGTGATGCCAAGCTCAGGCAGCTTGCTGAAGCGGGGCCGATGATCCAAGGGTCCCTGACCCGCATCGGCGTGACCTGCGGAAATCCGAACTGCAAGTGTGCCCGGGGTGAGAAGCATGTTTCTCACATCCTGACCAAAAAGGTTCGAGGCAGGAGCAAAAGTCTCTACGTCCCCGTGGACATGGTGGAGACAGTTAGCAAATGGGTCGAGGAACACAGGCGAGTAAAGCGTCTATTGAAAGAAGTGTCGGAGTTGAACGAGAAGATCATCCGGGCACATGTTCCGACGAAACGCGCAAAAGCAAAAAACCGGGCCGTCGCAGAGAGGGTCCAGAGCCGGAGCTGATCGTTCCGCTGCGACTGCTTGAGATCGTTCCGGGGCATTTTTTCCCGGACTTCAATGATCGTCTGAACGCCCTTCCGGATCCCCACGACTCGGATCGGACAACGTACAGCATGTCGCACCTGATCTGGACCGGCTTGCTGATGCTGCTTTGCGGCATGCGATCACGCTTGCAGCTTCTGTGTGAAGGTGTACGACCGGGCTTCTACCAGAACCTGCCTGCTCTGGCCGGCAGTGGAGAAGACGCCGCAGCACATCCCGGGACGTTGAATTATCTGCTGGAAAACATGAACCCGGAACCGCTGCGGCAACTGATCGCCGGCTTGACTCGACGGCTGTTGCGCATGCGGTGCCTGGAACGTTTTCGAGTCGACGGTGAATGGCTTGTCGCGGTGGATGCCACTGAACTTCGAAAGTACTCAAAGCGGCACTGTGATCACTGCCTGACTCGTCTTTTGTCCAACGGCAGAACCCAGTACTTCCACGCCGTCCTGTCAGCCCGCCTGATCCTGTCCAACGGCATGACTCTGCCTCTGATCAGCGTCCCAATCCAGAACCCCGGAGGCGAATACGACAAGCAGGACTGCGAACTGAAAGCCTTCCTGCGGTTGGCGGATGAACAGCAAAACCGCAGTTTTGAACGATGGAACCGCTCAGCACTTCACCTGGGCAACCTGTCTGGATCATGAGGGGGAGACCACCCACGCGATGTTCTGCAGACAGCAGAACCCGGACGGCACCGAAACTCAGTGGGCCTGGGTCACCGACTGCAGGCCGAACCACAAGAACATAGAAACTCTGACCAACAAAGGAGGACGACAGCGCTGGAAAATCGAAAATGAAGTCTTCAATGTACTGAAAAACGGCGAGATCGGGCTGAAACACGACTACCGCAGCCAGGGCAGCGCCTGGTACAATTACTACCTTCTTGCACAGATCGCGCTGCTGTTCATACAGCTGGTGTGGTGCGGCGACGCGGTGCGGAAAGTCACCGGAACAGGTCTTTAAAACCACAAAAGACCTGTTCCGGACCATCAGAAACATGTGCGTCCGCTTCCGGGAATCACTGCAGACAGATCGATTAGCCACCGTCACCGACGGAATCGACCCGGCAGCAATCCAGATCCGCTTTAACACCTCATAGCGCAACCGGCCGTACACGTGTCCAGCCCGCTCGCCGTTACAACATAGCATGCAACGCCGGTAATTCGACAACCCGGCAGCTTGCCTCGTGCCCGAATCCCTGCATTCCTGAAATCCCTGCGATCCCTCATCCATCCAGCAATCCCAATTTGTAATCGCTGTATCGCCTCGCGCATGTCTTGCGTTATGGTGGGCAACGTTCTATACTGCGGTGTCGGACTTTGCTCGGCGTGGATACACAGGCATGCCGTTGATGAAAAGAGAGACTGGACAACACCATGGCAACACTGAACGAACACTGCCGCGACTGCGAGAGAGAGCTGGGGGAACCCTTTACCCATGTGCATGAATGGCTGGACGAACTGCAACCGGACTACGGTCCGATGCACAGAGTATTCCGGCATCACCGCGAGGGCGTGGAAAGAGTACGGGCAAAATGGGGAGACAGAGCGGCGCGGGCGGCAGAAATCCATATTCGCCGTGACACCGGTGGCGTCATCCCCTCACAGGCCGCATTGCGCAACCGCTGGGGCATTACAGCCGAAGACATCGTGGCCGCGTCAGACTGAGTGCTAAGGGCGCGCTGTCCACTGTCGCCGATCAGCACGGTGCCCGGAATCAATCAGGTTCGTCCATCTGTTTGCTTGACATCCGGGCTTAATGCCTTAAACTTTTGGTTGTTTTGTTGCTGATCCGTGAACTCGTTTAGCGACTCTTCTTCCAATTCACTCCTTGAGAGACGAGGCTGTATGAATTTTTCGTTTTTCTCCGGCCGCACCGCGAGTCGACGGCGCCGCGTCCAACGCTTGGCGCTGGTTCCTACGATTGTTGCCGCCATTATCGGGGCATGTTCTTTTGTTCCGTCTGCCGGACGGGCCGCGACGGACGCGAAGGATGACCGTACCCTGTTGCGTATTATGCGGCTGCCGCGCGCATCGGAGTCCGGTGTGAACGCCAAGGTCGGTCGTGCTTTCGTTCGCGACTTCACCAAGCAATATCCCCAGTACCAGCTCGAGCCGTTTCACATGCTGTCGATTGGCGGCGGCATGGACGAAGGACCGTTGATGGCGATCGCCACGGGTATGCCTCCGCTCGGGATTTACGTTAACTTCCGCCAGTCGTCCACCTATATAAACCACGGCTTCCTTGCTCCCCTCGAAATGCTGTATGCTCGGTTGCACAGCGACAATCCGAAGGTGCGAGAAACGGACAAGCAGGGCAATTGGCTGGCCGATCCGACGCAGGCGGAAATTGACGCCGCGGTCCAATACTTCAAAGACAGCGTTGTCGGTCCGGTATGGCCGGTGATTTACCGGGAAGCCGAGCCCCATGAAGGCATTCCCCGCGGCAAGCATGTCTGGGCCATGCCGACGGGGACCCTTGCCAGAGCGTTGATCTATCGTAAGGACGTCTTCAAGGAAGCAGGGCTCGATCCGGAACGCCCGCCAAAGAACTGGGATGAACTTCTGGAATACTCGAGAAAGATCAAGCAACAGCCCAATAAATTCGGCTTTTACTACGGACGCGGTCCCACCGTCAGTTGGTCCATCTATAATTTCATGGTGTCGAACGGAACCCGTTACATGGCACAAAATGAGGACGGCGAATGGGAAGCCGCGTTCAACACAATGGAAGCAGCGGAGACCATTTATTATGTATTAAAGCTGACGAAGGGTGAATTCACCGCGGACGGGGAAACGTACCAAGGCGCGGTTTATGCTCCAATGGGTGGTGGCGAGGTCAACCTGAAATGGAATCGCGGTGAGATCGGCATGCGCACCACCTATCTCTCGTTTGATACAGGTCAGCAAATCAATCCCGCCGTCATGGGTGTTGCCCCGGCCCCTGTCGCACCCAGCGGCCAGCGTGGCGGTGAGCTTAACTGTACGATGATGGGAGTATTCGCGGATGCGACACCGGAACAGCGACTCGGCGTGATGCGATACATACTCTACATCACGGGCGAAGAAGCTCAGCGCATGAAAACACGAATCATGGTGGACCACGGGTTCGGTCGTTTCCTGGATCCCGAGAAACTCAAGACATTCGGATACGACGATGTTCTGAAAAAAGTTCCCGAAGAATGGGTCGATGCCGTTCATGCCGCACAGGAAAGCGGGGTCCCTGAACCCTACGGCAAAAATACACAGATGATCTATGAAAGCGTGTCTGTTCCGATCAACTGGGCATTGAACCGTCCCGAATTGCTGCAACTCCCGAAAGAAGAGGCGCTCAAGCGCATAAAAGAGCAGCTCGATATCGCCGCGGATCGCGTTAACAAGTTCACGCTGAACAAGCTCAGTCCGGAAGAGTGGCGCAAACGACGGACATTCGGCGGGTTGCTGCTGCTTGTCATCCTCGGCCTGTTTGTCGGCTCGATCTCCTGGGCGTGGCGTGCCTTCACAAGGGCGGAACGCGAACTCGGAAAACGTCCGCCGCTGCACCGTTTTGCCAAAGCATACCTGTTGCTTTTCCCGGCGCTTGCCCTTGTCTTCATGATAAAGTATTTACCTCTCATCCTGGGGGCGCCGCTTGCACTCTTCGATTATGAGTTTGCGATCAAGTCAACGTTCGTGGGTCTGGACAATTTTGCGACAGCGCTTTACGACCTGCGTTTCTGGCGTTCAATTGGCCGTACGTTTTATTACGTACTCCTTGTGGTGGGGTTGGGATTCTGGCCGCCCATCCTGGTGGCCGTCCTTCTGGATGAGGTGCCGGGAACGGCATTTAAATATTTCTTTCGCACGATCTTCTATCTGCCGACAATAGTAAGCGGCATTATCATGGTGTTTCTGTGGCGGCAGCTATACGAACCGTCAGAGTCCGGTTTCCTGAACCAGATCATCATGGCGGTGAATCATCTGGGGCCCGTTGTTGCCACCATACTGAGGCTTCTGGCTCTCGGTGCGTGGTTCTCGTTGATTGCAATCGTCTTGGCGAGCGCGGTGAAACTCAAAGAATTAAGCTGGCCCGTTCGGACAGCGGTGGCCCTCTTCGGACTGGCATTGCTCGGCGCCACCCTGTTTCCGTTGCTCGATGCATATCTCGGGCCGAGCGAACTCGTTATCGCCGCTCAAGGCCTCGATCCAGACAAAGTGAAGGGATTCAGCGGGCTTCTCAATTATCTGCTGGGGTTTATCGGCCAATTCCAAATCGAGCCGCTTGGATGGATCGAAGACCCCGGCTTGGCCATGCTGTGCTGCGTAATTCCCATGATCTGGGCAACGGCTGGCCCTGGGTGTATCATCTACCTGGCGGCATTGAAAACCGTGCCGGAGGAACTGATTGAAGCGGCAACCATCGATGGCGCCAGCGTACTTCAGCGGCTCGCATATATCACGCTGCCAAGAGTGAAGTTTCTGATCCTCATCCAGTTGATCGGCGCCGTGATCGGCGCATTCAAAGGTGGCACAAATTTTATTCTGGCCATGACCGGCGGTGGGCCGAATGGTGCAACCCGTACGGTTGGAATGGACATTTTTGAGCGATCGTTCATGCTTTTGGAGTTCAGCACAGGCGCCGCCATGGGCTGGATTCTGGGAGCCATTGTAATCCTGTTTACATCGTATCAGTTACGACGTATGTCCCGCGCCACGTTCAAGGCAGGAGCGGAGACGAGTGTAGCAGCGAAATAACGGAGTTTATGTGCAATGCCAGTTTTAACAAAAGTCGAAGCTAAAGGTATTCGTGGCCGTATGCTTCACGCCGGCGTGTTCGCCGCCCTTCTCGTGGGTGGTACGACCATGGTCTATCCCTTTCTGCTTATGTTCTCGGGTGCCCTGCGCAGCAGCATGGACGAATCGGAAATGGACCTTCTCCCCAATTTCCTTACCGAAAAGAAAGTGATGGTCCGGAAATTCCTCGAGACCAAATACAATTACGACCCCATCGCCATGAATCGATACCGCCAAACCCGGGACTACAGTTTCCGGGACGCTGTGATCCCGTCTTCGGTAAACGAGGTCTCTGTCGCGGATTTCAAAACATTTGCCGACAGCCCAGACATACCGAATCACTGGCATGCACTGGGGGGAACCCGGTTTTACCAGCAAATGGAGTCCGTGCTTCTCGCCGAGTTACGAAAGCGTGTAAGGGAACGATACAACGGTGATCTCAATGCCGTGAGCGCGGATATGGGTGTGCCGTTCCGCAACTGGAATCAACTGGAACTTCTGATGCCTGACTGGAGTGACCCACGGTTTGCCTACACTCCCTCGGCTCTTTGGGAAGAGTATTTTAAGCTGGTGCGAGAACGACCCGTAGCCGATCGTGCCTATGTTAACCTGACCGCCAATTTTCTTGAGGATGTCATTTATCCTGAATACAGCATTTCAGACGTTGAAGAGTACAACAAGAATCACGAGGTGCCGATTGATTCCTATGAGTCGTTCAGGATATCGCGAGTCGTTCCGCCGGAGTCACAGCCTACGTTGCGTAAAGAATGGCTTCACTACGTTCTGGAGAACTGCCATGTGTCGTTCGTGCGAGCCAACGCTTCTGACGCGGAATACCAAGCCTACTTGCGCCAGTCGTTCAGAAGCCTGGAAAGACTGAACGAACAGTGGGCGAGCCAGTACACTTCCTTCGAAGATATCACCTTGCCTGGCGACCGCGCCTGGGTGGAGGCAGAGCAGGCCCGCGCCTATTCCGGGTTTCTGGAGCAGCTGCCGCCGGAGCGGCTGTACCTGGTCGGACCCGAGTTCGCATGGACTAATTTCCTCAAAGACAACTACGAATCGGTCGATGCCTTGAACGCCGCGCACGGAATACAGTTGGAGAAATGGAGCGATTGCCACATTCCGCTTGCCGACGTGGAAACCGCATACGTTTTCAACAACCTCCGGTCATTACGCTGGCGCTTCGCCACGCGCAACTTCCGAATTGTTGCCAATCAAGCTATTTTCCAGGGGCGGCCGTTGTTCAATACACTAGTCTACGTAGGCCTTGCTCTACTGTTTTCGCTGACGCTTCAGCCGCTGGCTGCTTACTCACTGTCGCGCTTCAACCCTCCCGGCATGTGGAAATTTATCTTTATTTTCATGGCAACAATGGCATTCCCCCCAATGGTCGCCACGCTCCCCATGTTCCTCATGATCAAACACCTCAATCTGCTGAACACGTTCATTGCCCTGGTACTGCCGGTCACCATCAACGGCTTCCTGATCTTCATGCTCAAAGGCTTTTTCGACTCGATACCGCAGCATCTTTATGAGGCAGCTCAGATCGAGGGTGCCTCCGAGATGTACATGTTCTGGAGGATTACGATGTCCCTGAGTAAACCGATCCTTGCGGTCGTGGCACTTAACACGTTCCGAGCAGCCTGGATGGCGTTCATGTATCCCCTGATTGTCTGCCCGGATGAAAAGATGCAGGTGCTCGCGGTCTGGCTGCATCAGTTCCAGCAAAATGCTCCGACCTCGGCTGTTTTCGCCTCGATACTTCTGGCAAGTATTCCCACCCTGTTCATCTTCATATTTGCACAGAAGACGATCATGAAAGGGATCGCCGTTCCCGCGGAGAAATGAACTTGGTCAACGGTACCATGCCAACTGCCAATATTGTTAGCATGTTCTCATGGCACAAAAACGGCGGCTGTGGAATACATTCCCACAGCCGCCGTTTTCAATAATACGTCACGACCTTTTCGGCTCAGAAAGCCGGTACCGGTCACACAATGGCTTCTTCGGTTTCGGCATCGAAGAAATGTGATTTCCGCATGAGCACCGCCAAGTCCAGATCCTGACCGACTTCACACTGACGATGCGCTTCAACGCGCGAAATGAAGGTTTGCTTTCCTGTCGTAAGATAGAGGTAAGTCTCCGACCCCATGGGTTCCATGACATCGATCTTCGCCCGTATGCGCGGTGCTCCTTCCTGAGCTTCGGCCTCCGGTGAACCAATGTCTTCCGGACGTGCTCCGAACGTTACAGGCTTGTCAGTGTGCGGGGCAAGTTTGTCTTTCCAGTCATCCGGAATCTTAACCGTAAAGTTATCCTCATCGAACAAGAGGCTCCCGTTGTCCTGCCGAATCTTTCCTTCAAAGAAATTCATCGGTGGAGTGCCAATGAAACCAGCCACAAATTTGTTGACCGGGTAATCGTACAAATCGGTAGGCGCCGCCACTTGCTGAATGAACCCGTCTTTCATCACAACAATTCGATCTCCCATGGTCATGGCCTCAACCTGGTCATGCGTGACATAGATCATCGTTGTTTGAAGCTGGCTGTGCAGCTTGTTTAATTCGACACGCATCTGCACCCGCATTTTTGCATCCAGGTTGGACAAGGGTTCGTCAAAGAGAAAGGCCTTTGGCTTACGGACAATAGCCCGGCCAACCGCAACACGCTGGCGCTGACCGCCAGACAACGCTTTGGGACGACGCTCGAGAAGCTCGCTGATACCAAGGATCTGAGCGGCTTCACGGACGCGCTGGTTGATTTCATCCTTCTTGAATTTCCGCAACTTCAGTCCAAACGCCATATTGTCGAAAACACTCATGTGCGGGTACAGCGCGTAGTTCTGAAAAACCATTGCGATGTCACGGTCCTTTGGTGGAACGTCATTGACAACACGATCGCCGATCTTCACTTTGCCGCGCGTGATTTCCTCCAGGCCGGCAATCATGCGCAAGGTCGTGGACTTACCACAGCCCGACGGGCCGACCAGCACAATAAATTCTCCGTCACCGATTTCGAGATTGAAATCATTGACCGCTTGAACATTACCGGGGTACACCTTTTCAACACTTGTAAGAAGAACCTGTGCCATCGTTCAGTCGCTCCTTCATGTGAGCGTACGGACAAGATGCCGCCCGCTCTGTGAATACCATCAATCATGACTGTTCAACACATGCCTAAAACCATATACCCTGTTTCATTATTTGCAATTATCTTTGTGCTAAAGTACTATTCTGCTTAACACTCACCGTTTCTGAGCAGAGACCTGATCTTGACAAGCACAGACAACCGCGGAATGTTATCATTATGCTCGACAAGCTCGTTCGAACAACAGGTCAAGTGCTTCTTCCCCCCGAATGGAGGGACGTACCCGCTGTCGGTATCGTCAATCTGGCCGGTGAATGTGAGGTGTCAACGGGCAGTTCTCTCCTGCCGGTCGTGTCATGCCACATGGTCGTGGTCGCAACCACGAGGCTTGACTGGACTCGTTGTGATCGACCGCCCGTTCTGCTCTTTGCCACGAGCACACTCAACACACTTGCACTGCCGCGCGAGGTCCCCATTTTGCTCGACGAGATCAGTATCGGCATTTTAATGGATGTCTTCGTGGACCATCATCGTCCGCCGGAACACCGCCGGGCCGCGCTGGACCTGGCATGCCATCAGGCAGCGAACGTCGAGTCCGCGGAACCCGCACCGACCTCGTCCCGTTCCCTGGCGGACACGGTTGAGGACTATCTTCGCGGCCACCTCGACGAACCACTCGCGCTGAAAGATCTTGAAGCGCAATTTCACTGCAGCAGCACACACCTCAACCGGCACATGCGCGCGGCCGGTAAACCTTCCCCCATGAAGTTGTTGTCAGAACTCCGTATTGCGAAGGCGCGAATACTCTTGCGACAGACCGACTTTACGGTCTCGCAGATTGCTGTCCAAGTCGGCATTCCGGACCTCCCCGCCTTCAGCCATTTCTTCAAGAAACACACCGGTCTGTCCCCGTCTGCCTATCGCGAAAACATCAATTGGTTACTTTAATCCCGCGTTATTCACCACGACGATCGGGAATAACCTCTCAACCATTTGCAGAACTGGTACTTGCGTCTTCTGAAACCTGAACACTGAAACCTGCGGCGTCTGTAGGCGTATTATGCGTTGTTGCCACCAAAACCGTACTTTTGGGAGTGAACTCAGACAGACTTCAACATTCGGAATTCAGCATTTCGCTGTAGCGCTTCCAGGGCATAGATCGGGCCCGCGGCCTGGCGGCATTACCAGTCAATAATTTCCATGCGTCCCGCATTGATTTCTTCCGCCTCTTCCACGGTTATCCAGCGCTCCTCGAACGCCTGCCCCCATGAATCGGAGATGCACACTTCCTCCGTGGTTTCGTTGTAGCCGATTATCATGCACATGTGATAACCGATTGAACGATTGTCTGGAAGGACGGTGTCAGCACGTTCGCGAATCGGCTCCAGCACCTCTTGCCACGCCGCCATGTCCTGGATCCGAGCACGCTGCAGCGACCGTTCTAAAACTTGCTGGTTCCACGCCTGACCAAACTTTATGGTCCACATGATTGGCAGACCGTCGTCAATGTATCCATCAACATTTCTCATGCTGGGCGATCCCCGAATCTGCCGCACCTTGC